>JAAZZJ010000088.1 GCA_014237695.1 Oscillospiraceae bacterium
ACTTTTGCCGCGCGGCAAAAGTAACCGCAGGGTCCGGGGCTGCGTAAGCCCCGGGCTTTCGAGAAGAAACTGCCCCCCTGCCGCCGGAGGCGGCACAATACCATGGAGAAAGATGAGGACTTTGTGATGACAAAATTGGACAGGAGAAATAAATACTGCTTCGGTCTGGGCACCATCGGGAGAGATATGTTCTACTCTATGGAAAGCATGTTCCTCCTTGTGTTCCTGACGGAAGTCAAAAATCTGGACGATAAAATGCTGGCCCTGGTGGGCGGGGTACTTACGGTTCTGCGTATTCTGGATGCATTTAATGACCCTATTACCGGGGTCATTATCGACAACACCCACACCCGATGGGGAAAATTCAAGCCATGGATGGTCATCGGGGCGTTGATCAGCTCGGTCTGTATGCTCGTGATGTTCGCGGACCTGCCGCTGGGCGGGGGCGCTTATGTGATCGTTTTCGCGGTGAGCTATATTTTATGGGACATCTTCTATGGGGTCAATGATATCGCTTACTGGACACAGCTGCCGGCGTTGAGCGTGGATCAGAGGCAGAGGGAGAGCATGGGGTCCTTTGCGAGAATTTGCGCCAATGTGGGAATGTACGCCATGGTGGTGGGTATTGTGCCGGTGACCGGGATGCTGACGGAGACGCTGGGCGGGAACGGGCAGATGGCCTGGTTTATCGTGGCGGCGGCGGTCTGCGTGTTTATGATCGGTTTCCAGATGATTACCGTGTTCGGTGTGAAGGAGACCCGGACCTTTAAGGAGGAGGAAAATACTTCTCTGAAAGGGATGGTCAGGGTGCTGTTCGGGAACGATCAGCTGATGTGGACTACGGTGAGCATGGCGCTGTTTATGGTGGGGTACTGCACGACTACCAGTTTCGGGACGTACTATTTCAAGTACGCCTATGGGGATGAAAATATGTACTCCGTGTTTGCCGGGGTGCTGGGGATCAGCCAGCTGGCGGCGCTGGCGGTATTTCCGCTGTTCGCCAGAAAGCTGAGCAGGAAGGTGCTGTATACCGGGGCCACCGTGCTGGTGGTGGCCGGGTATGGGGTGTTCTTCTTTGCGCCTATGAATATGATCCCGATCGCGGCCGCGGGGGTATTGCTGTTTGTGGGGCAGGCGTTTATTCAGACGCTGATGCTGATGTTTCTGGCGGACACCATTGAGTACGGGCAGTGGAAGATGGGGAAGAGGAACGACTCCATTACCTTCTCCATTCAGCCGCTTATCAACAAGCTGGGGGCGGCGGTGGCCACGGGAGTGGTGACGCTGACGCTTATCGTCTCCGGCATCAACCGGGCGGAATCGGCGGCGGATGTGACGGCGCAGGGGCTGCTGATTATGAAGATTGCCATGATGGTATTGCCGCTGGCGGCTATTGCGATGGGGTACTTTGTGTATCTGCGGAAATATCGGATTGATGAGAAGTTTTACCGGCAGATCGTGACCCATTTGAAGGAACGGGGAGACATCAAATGAGCCTGCCGGAGTATGAGCTGGTGCGCTCCGGGCGGAAGACGCTGGCGGTGGAGATCACCGGGGACTGCCGGGTGGTGGTCAGAGCGCCGGCGCGGCTGTCCAGGGAGAGGATCGAACGGTTCGTGGCGGAGCATGAGGCGTGGATCGAGAAGCATCTGGAGGTCCAGAGGAGAAGAAAAGAAAACCACCCGCTGCCTACGGAGGCCGAGCGGGAGGCGTACATCAAAAAAGCAAGGGATATCCTGCCGGGGAAGGTGGAGCGGTTTGGGAGGATCATGGGGGTCTCTCCAACAGGGATCACGATCACCGGGGCCGAGAAGCGGTTCGGAAGCTGCTCGGCGAAAAACAGGATATGCTTTTCCTGGCGGCTTATGGCGTATCCGGAGGAGGCCATCGATTATGTGGTGGTGCATGAGCTGGCGCACATCCGGCACAAGGACCACAGTAAGAGGTTTTATGCCTTTGTGGAGGAGGTTTTGCCGGATTGGAGGGAGAGAAGAAGGCTGCTGAGGGAGTGAGGCGTGCAGGGTTTTGTTTGAGAAAAGGGATTAACACGTGACAATAAGAGGGTCAGGTGGGTATAATAATAGTAGAAGGGCGTTGCTGCAAGGTGGTTAGCTCTTAGCTATCGAACACAAGAAAATCTTATGTTGACCGCTTGGGGACTATCCGAGCGGTCAACCTGCTTTTGTGGAAAGTATGCGCAGAGAACGGCGCGCCGGGGTCGTCGCGCTCTACAGATGCAAAATTGGTTTCTCTGGAGAAAAAGTATACGCTTGACAAGAAGGGGGAAGATGGGTATAATAACAACAGAAGGGCGCTGCTGCAAGGTAGTTAGCCCTCCGCGTTACGAGAATTCTCGTTAACCGCTTGGTGGCAGCCAGGCGGTTAACACGCTTTTGTGGTAAGTAAGTACGCTGTCACCGCGGCAATCAGTAAAAACCGCAGAATAGCATATAAACGCCTTTTCCACATCCGCTTCACCCCCTTTCTCAAGGGAGTGAGCTAACCACCCTTTTATGCAAACAACGTCCTTCTGGCTTTGCCTCGCTTATGGAGGAGTGAGGGTCGGCAGAAACAGTATAGCAAATCTGGTGTTTTTTGTTAAATCCCCCGCCTTCGGCTGGATCGGCCGGAGGCGGGGGATGTTTCTTCAGCGTATCTCTTTGCCGGTGTCGTTTAGGATGAAGACGCCTTCAAAGGTGGCGCCGCAGGCTTGGGCAATCGCGGAGAGGTCCCGCTCTGTCAGGTTGTCATTCTTAATCTTTCTTCCGATGTTTTGGGCGGAGGTGGGAGGGTCCATACGGGCTCCCAAGTCCTTCAGTGTCATTTGACGGGCCGCTAAGAGCATACGGACCTTTACAGCCATTCCCATGTCAAGTGCCTCCGTTCAATGTGTCTGTTGCTAATATAAAGGAAATCGTTTGCTTTGGCAAGGGAATTATTTTCTTTGCATATTGACAATGTGGACGGTTTTGATTATAATATCAACATATTTGTTTGCTTCGCAACGGATATGTCATCATAAAGAAAAAGGAGAAAATTTATGGAGAAGAAAACGATGCACATGCGGAGGACGAGCTTGAGGACGCTGGGGTGCGTTTTGATGGACATTTCCCTGCCGGTGGAGGAGGCGCTGGGGGAGGAACGGTCGGAGGAGGAAACGCTGGGGATGATACGGGACGATCTGGGGCTGGCGCTGCGAAATGGGGGCGACAACCTGAAGGTCAGGCTGGAACGTGTGGTGGAAGAGGCGTGGAAACAGGGGAAACAGGCCGGGTTTCTGGCCGGGATGCAGGCGGGGGCCAGAATCATATTATCGCTGACGGGAGAGGGCGCGGACGGGCCATGACAGGGGATATTTGTTACCGTTGGATACGAATTTGTTGCCGTATCGTAAGGAGTATGAAACGACTTTGAGGCTTTTTTGTGGTACGATATTCTCCGGAAACCCCGGTGCATCGCTTTGACCGATGGAGATAAAGACATATCAAGGAGGTAGTGGAATGCTGGAAAAGCTGAAGAGTTTGAGTATGGGCGCCAAGGTGGGCATTGCCAGCGGCGCGGTGCTGCTGGCCGCCGCAGGCGTGGGGCTGGGAATCACTCAGCCGTGGAACAATCAGGAGGAGACGCTCCCGCCGGACCCGCCGCCGGTGCAGCAGGAGGTCCCGGATGAGCCGGAGAAAAAGCCGGATGAGGGGCTGAGCGTCCGGGCGGGGAACGAGGTTGTGCGCTGCACCCTCTATGAGGGGGACGGATGGAGCATCTACGTGCCCGAGGGATGGTCCGCAGAGAAGGAGGGGACCAACGGAGCCCGGTTCTCCTCCGAGGATGGGGCGGAAATGACGGTGGAATTCCTGCCGGGAGGCGGTTACCAGGGGAGCTTTGTCAACCTCTCCGCTGTGGAGAAGGAGAAAACGCTGCTGTTCCATCGGGGCTCCGGCAAGGGGTCCCCGGCGGTGTCCGGGACCGGGCCGGCGTCCAAGTGGGACCGGTATGGGAAGCTGTTCACCGCTCTGGCAAGGACGCTGGACGTGGGCGGGGAAAAGCCCTTCGAAGAGGTCTATATCATCCCGCAGACACCGGACTGGCAGGAGGCCGAGGGGAAAACCGTGCTGTTTCTGGACAAGGACGGGTTTATTGTGGACAGCCCGGTTATGGAGGCCGTGGAGCAATATATGAAATCCTGGCCGGAGGAGGACCGGAAGAACTACACCGGACAGTATCGGATCAACGACATCCAGTGGGCCAGCAGCTACACCGGCATCACGGAGGACGGGTACATAGACGTGTTCCGGGCGGACGTGCAGTACCGGGTGGCCCAGGGCGCCGAGGAAGACCTCAAGGCCCAGGACGGCGGGGTGAAGATCGTCAACGGCTGGGCCTCCGGGATGACGGATGTGTTTGTGGCGCTGTCCCATGACGGCGGCATCGTGGAGAATGTCCAGGGCATCCAGGCGGCGGATACGTCGGATTGGGTTGGATTTGCTTCGCAGCTGAAGTAAAATCACCCTAATGCAATTTTGTGATCCCAACAAAAAGTAATGCTAAATATAAATCCCCCAGTACAGTTTATAAGCAAAAAGCAGGCACAGCGATCAATTACGATCTCTGTGCCTGTGTGCTATTTTTCAATAATAGAACCAAGCAATTCAGGCCAACGGGTAAACACTTCCTTTCCTACGATGACTTCATCAACAAGGTTGGAGTTCAAAATATCAATTATCCTGCATAAATAGGATTTACCATCAACCCACCATGTTTTATAAGCATCAAGAAAAAATACATGGGCAATAGGCTTTCTGGAACGATATGAAATGTCCCTAAATTCATAACCATCCAGTTGGGTTTCATACACCCCATCGGCGACACGGCTTCCAAAAGTGGTAGCATAGTAATATTCCTTAATTTCCCATACAATTTTAGGATTGATAATACTTGGATACGCACCATCAAAGCGTCTGGATGATGCGCCAATAAGGTGGTTTTCCTCATCAAGGATATAAATCAATCCTCTAGGATCATCATTAAACCCTAAAGATCCATTATAGACGGATGAATGCCGGATAACATCTTCTGCCAAGATATTTATTATAGCAGTAAAAAAAGCGACCTGTTTCATGGCCCCCTTCTGCTTATTCATAGGAAGCTTGCACTGAAAGTGGTTTTCTTTATATAAAGGGTATAGGCTTAGAAAGGCTTCTTTTGCCATGCCAGCATCCATCAAATTGCAACGGACAACGTTATTCAGTAAATCAGCACGTTTATCAAAATAAAACTTTGCAGTCAAGACGGTATCATAATCTACAACAATTCCGTTTTGAGATACAAGATGATGGATCTCATCTACGGAATAAGTACGAACTACGCCTTGCCCTCTGATGGTATAGCCAAGCGTTTCAGAAATATATTTGACCATGGCCCAAAACGATGGAGGCATATGCCGAAATTCATTAAAAGCTTGCATAATCATTCGACCTCTTGAAAAAACTCTGACAACGATTTGTTCAAAGATACGGCAATACGTTCAATATTTTCCAGGGAAAGATTTCGTTTTCCTAATTCAATATCGCTGATATAAGTACGGTGTAAGCCACAACGGTCAGCTAATTCTTCTTGAGAAATCTCTTGCTCAAGACGTATTTTTCGAACAACCTGTCCATAACGCATTAAAATATCCATTTGTATCACTTGACACCTCCTGATTAATTTATTATAATAAATTTGCAGACTATCAGTCTACAGACTATAAGTTACGACAGCGGAGGCAGGCAAATGGTTCCGGCACTTTTGAAGTGGATAGGCAATAAACAGCGGGTTGCCAGCACAATTGTTGCGCATATGCCAACTACGTTTAATAATTATTATGAGCCGTTCCTGGGCAGCGGCGCTGTGCTTGCGGAGCTTCTTATGCAAGACGACACAAGCCTGTTTCCACATTTTCATCACGCATATGGCAGTGATATTCTTCCGTTTCTAATTGAAATCTTTAGAAGCATTAAAGATAGCCCAGATGAGATTATAGAATATTACACGAACGAAATTTCTAACTACTATAAAAACCCGGAAGAGCAATACAAAATAATAAAAAATAGGTTCAATCAGAACCATAATGCGTTTGATTTCTGCCTGTTATCAAGAACCTGCTATTCTGGAGTTATCCGTTTCAGAAAGACAGATGGATATATGAGTACGCCTAAAGGTCCTCATAATCCAATTAAACCATCTGCATTTGCAAATCGAGTTGCATTATGGGCGGAGTTGATTCAAAAGGCAGACTTTTATACGGAAAGCTTTGAGGAAGCTATGCTAAAACCCCAAAGTGGAGATGTGGTTTATTGTGACCCCCCATATACACACAGCCAAAGCATTATTTATGGGGCGCAGGATTTTGATATCAACGTATTGTGGGACAAGATTGCAGAATGTAAGGAGCGGGGAGCTTATGTGATGCTGTCTATCAATAGTACTCGTGAATCAAAGAAAAAAAATATTTCAATAGAAATTCCCGTAGGCCTATTTGAGAGGGAACTGACTGTTAACTGTGGTACTTCAATGATAGACCGCCTTCAAAACTCCGGAAGGGATATGGCAGATGAAGTTGTACACGACAAGCTTCTTTTAACATGGTAGCCAAAAGAGAAGATACTGCTTTGGATAACAGGATGAGTTGACACAAAAATACCGGGCGCTGATTGCGTCCGGTATTTTTTGTTTGCTTTATTGCAGGATGGCTTCAATCACCGGGGTCAGGCACTGGCTCTGGTGGTCCTCAATGCGGCCTTCGTCGGTGAGCTGGGCCAAGGCGGGGTCGATGGGCATACGGGCCAGGAGAGGTAGGTGGTGGGCATCGGCGGCGGCCTGGGTCCTGCCCTGGCCGAAGAGGGGGATCTCCCTGCCGCAGTCGGGACAGAGGAGGTAGCTCATATTCTCCACCAGACCAACGATGGGGATGTTCATCATCTCCGCCATCTTGACGGCCTTTTCTACCACCATGCTGACCAGCTCCTGGGGAGAGGCCACGATGACGATGCCGTCCAGGGGGATGGACTGGAAGACGTTCAGGGCTACGTCGCCGGTGCCGGGAGGCATATCCACGAAGAGATAGTCTACGTCCCAGATGACGTCGGTCCAGAACTGGGTGACTACGCCGCCGATCACCGGGCCGCGCCAGATCACGGGGTCGGTCTCGTTATCCAGCAGGAGGTTGACGCTGATGAGCTGGATGCCGGTCTCCGTCTCAACCGGGAGCATGCCGCGCTCGTCGGCCATGGCCCGGCGGTGGACGCCGAAGGCCTTGGGGATGGAGGGGCCGGTGATGTCCGCGTCCAAGACGCCCACCTTATGCCCGGCGCGGCGGGCCAGGACCGCCAGCTGGCTGGTGACCATGGATTTGCCGACGCCGCCCTTGCCGGAGACAATGCCGTAGACCTTGCCTACGCGGGCGGCGGGGTTGTGGGCTTTCAGGAAGGATTGGGGTTCGGTTCGTTCCCCGCAGCTCTCGCCGCAGGTGCTGCAGTCGTGGGTGCATTCTGCCATAGTATTCTCCTTTCGCGGCGGGGTGCGCCGCTCTTTTTATTTTTTCCGAAATTCAAGATATTCTTTCCACTTTTTCATGGCCTCGGGATAGTGGATGGACCGCATGGTGGGGAAGGAGCGGAGCAAACGGCGCTCGAAAAGGCTCTGGCGGTCGTAGAGCGTGCGGAGCTTCTGCTGGGCCTCCTGACGGACGGCCTCCAGGCGGGCGGTCAGCTCGCCGCCGCGTTCCTCCAGCTTGGTATGGACGGTCTGGCGGGCCTCGGCCGTCATGGATTCCAGCTTTTCGGACAGCTCGCCGTAAATTGCGTGGAGCCTGGCAAGGCGTCCGCCCAGCTGGATGGCGCCGCGGACGGAGAGGACGATGTCCGTGAGATAGATGGCAAGAAGGATCAGCGACAGGGGAACGGCGGCGCCGGATGCCAGGAGTCCGGCCAGCCAGGCGGATATGGGGGGATTGGCGAAGTGGCAGAGGAAGACGCTGGCCAGGCCGAAGAGGGTGGAGTTCAACAGGCAGACCCGGCCATTGAGATGGAATTTATACTGGGAGTAGTCCCACCAGCGCATGTGGAAGAGCTTTTCCATGGCGAAGCTGGTGATATATTCTACCAGGGAGGTCAGGACCGCACCCAGGAGGAAGGTCAGAAGGGGATTTTTGCAGCCGCCGTGCAGGCAGAGAAGGACAACCAGGGCGCCGTGGCCGTAGATGGGACAGACGGGGCCGTTGAGAAAGCCCCGCTTCTCGCAGAGCTTCCGCTGGCAGATGGAGCAATAGACCATTTCGCCGCACCAGCCTATGATACTGTAGGTCATCAGGAGGAGGAAGGCGTAGGCGAACCTTGACAGGGGGGTGGTGCAGAGGGGTGGGAAAAAGCTGAACATGTTGATGGCCTCTTTCTTTGCGGCCCTGGGGGCCGCTCCCGCTTTTGTTTGTAGTTTAGATTCGCGCCTCGCCGGCGCGGGGGCCTTCTTTTCGTGTGAACGAAAAGAAGCAAAAGGTCACTCAAGGAACTACGTTCCTTGAGAATCCTCCTCCATTACGGGGGTGTTTGGTTACGCTACGACCTTTGGGCTGGCTGGTCTATTGTCAATGCCGTGGGCCGATGCCGGTGCTTACTTCTGCGCACGGTTCTACCGAGGGACGTCATTGTCGGCTACGCCGTCAACGACCGTCCCGGCAGCCCGCAGGG
>JAAZZJ010000089.1 GCA_014237695.1 Oscillospiraceae bacterium
CCCCACCGGATGAAAGACCTGAAGCCATAGGCCAACTGTGGCCCCAGGTGTTCCATCCGGCAAGGATGAACGATAACAGGCCGGCGGCCAGGGAGGTGAAAATATGCTTGTTCCAATCAGTGAAATCAAAGTCAACGCTGGACGGCGGGAGGTGGACCCGGAGGGAGTGCAGGAGTTGGTGGACAGTATTTCCAAGGTGGGCTTGCTCAACCCCATCACCATTGACCGGGAGCATACGCTGATCGCCGGATTGCACCGGCTGGAAGCGGCAAAACTGCTGGGATGGACGGAGATTGAGTGTAATGTCAGCAGTTTGGAGGGCCTACTGGCAGAGCTGGCGGAGGTTGATGAGAACGTGGTCAGGAAGGGCTTATCTGCCGTGGAGTACAGTGATTTACTTCTGCGCCGGAAGGAGATTTATGAAGCCCTTCACCCGGAGACGAAAAATGGCGGAGATCAAAAAAGCGAAAAAATCAGAACGTCAAAATGTCGTTCTGATTCTATGAAATCCTTTGTTCAAGATACTGCCGAGAAGTTAGGCGTCGGTAGAAGGACAGTTGAACGTCAAATTCAGACCGCTAAAAATCTGACTACCGAAGCAAAGGATATTATCCGGGACACCGGCACCAAAATCACGAAAAAGGACGCTTTGAAGCTGTCCCGTCTGGAACCGGAGCAGCAGAGGGACGCGGCCAGCCAGTTAGCAGCGGGGGAAATCAAATCCATGGGTGAGTACCATCCTGCCCCGGCAGAGGAACCGCAGCCCCCGGAGCCTCCAATGCCGCCCTCCGTTCCCTACACCCTGGGCGATAAACACTATGCCAGTATAGAGGAATCCGTAGCTGATCTCAAGAATCCCAATAAAGATTGCAGTTATAACCCGGACACGTTGCTTGCGGATATTGACGGCTTTGTAGATACCTTCCACAAGAATTTCGCATGGTATAACGACCCCTTCTGCACAGTCGTTTTCCCCGATATATCCCCTGTGCAATTTGATTTTGTCCGCCAGCGTTTTACCACCATTACCTCTGCAATAGAGGATTTATTAAATCTAATGGAAAGGAATATGAACAAATGAGCTATCGAAAAAAGCGTCATACCTCCAAACCGGAGCCTTTGGAGCGTCAGACCACCATCCCCGAAGTGAAGTACCACAACCCTGGCGTGAGCCGTGACCTCTCCACCGCCAAGCTGACCTCCGGCCTGCCCTATCAGCGGCCTGTGGAGACGGAGGATGTGGACAAGCTGATTGCCAAGTGGAACCCCTGTCTGCTGACCCCCATTGTGGTCAGCTTCCGGGACGGCAATTTCAATGTGGTGGACGGACAGCACCGGATCGCCGCTATGCGGAAGATGGCGGGCGGCGGGGATGTGACCGTCCCCTGCATCATCTACACCGGCCTGACCTACGAGCAGGAGGCCGAGCTGTACTATATGCTGGACCAGACCAGAGGAAAGCTGCGGCTGGGCCACGCGACCAAGGCCCTTGTGGAATCCGGCGCGGACGCGGAGATCATTGACGTGAAGCAGCGGGTGGAGGACGCTGGCTTTGTGTGGGCGCTGGACCGGCCCACCGGGGAACCCTTTGAAATTTCCACCACCCGCGCCGTTATCAACGCCTACCGGCTCCTGGGCGGCGCGGCCTTCTCCCGTATGCTGGGCCTGATTGCCGGGGCGTGGCACGGGACCCCCAACTCCCTTAAAGCGTCTATCTTCTCCGGTATGGCGCTGTTCGTCAAGACCTATGAGACGGAGCTGGTGGACCAGATTTTCATTAAGCGGCTGTCCGCCGTGGACCCGGACGAGATCATTCGCCGGGGTAAGGTGGACTTCTCCACCAACAAAGCCGCCCTGCGGTTTGCCCGCGTCATTCTCAGCAAGTACAACAGCCAGCAGCGCGGGGGCCGCAAGCTCCCTTACCGCTTCAAGGGCTGATACATCACAAATCGCCGCAGGCCAGAAGGTCTGCGGCGGTATTGATTCATCGCAAAGGAGGTACAAACATGGAACCGTGTGCTTATTCCATGGAACAGATCGAGGCTATGCAGAATGTGGATATTCGGACTGTGGACCCGACCGGCCTGCGGGATATTCGGGAAGTGAAGGTCAACACCGATTTGCCCAAGCGGGAGAGGATTCTGGACTTCATCCGGCAGATCGGCAATCCCTACTGCTACCGCCACGGGAAATATGTTGTGAAGGTCAGTTTTACCGACACGGATGTAACCCTGGAGGACCGGATGCTCTCCTACATACGCTCCAAATGCTGACACAAACTTTTTTGCAAAACACTCTGGACATTGCCGGGAAGTTATGTTAACATGACGGCAACAGGACAAACCGGCGCTCCCCTGGTTGTTAAAGTGTTTTGCTGATTAACTTTAACAATTAGGAGAGAAGAATATGAATATTTCCGCTGAACAGGTATGGAATACCTGCGGTTATGTGCGCTTGTCCCGCGAGGACGGCGACAAGGAGGAAAGCAACAGCGTCACGGGCCAGAAGGATTTGATCCGTGACTACATGACGCGCCACCCGGAACTGCGGGAGTGCGGCATGAAAGTGGATGACGGCTACACGGGGTCCAATTTTGACCGTCCGGCCTTTCATGAGATGATGGCGGAGGTCAAGGCTGGCAAGATTAACTGCATTGTGGTCAAGGATTTGTCCCGCTTCGGCAGGGACCACTTGGGCGTAGGGGAATATCTGGAACAGTTATTTCCCTTTCTGGGTGTGCGTTTTATCGCAATCAACGACAACTATGACAGTCTGCACAGCAACGCGGAATCTGATGAGCTGGTTATCCCGTTCAAAAACCTCATAAACGAGGCATATTGCCGGGATACCTCGGTGAAAACACGGAGCCAGCTTGAGATCAAACGCCAGCGCGGAGATTTCATCGGCTCTTTTGCTGTTTTTGGCTATCGGAAGGACCCGGAGAACCGCCACCGCCTGCTGGTAGATGAATACGCCGCCGGTGTGGTGCGGGACATTTTCAAATGGAAGCTGGAAGGAATCAGCGCGGGCGATATAGCTGACCGCCTGACGGCGGAGGGTATCCTCACTCCCATGGACTACAAGCGGTCCCAGGGGATGCGCTACTCCACGTCCTTCCGGCTGAAAGAGGAATCCGTGTGGGATGCCGGGATGGTGTTGCGGATTCTGAAAAATCCGGTCTACATCGGCGTGTTGGAGCAGGGGCGCGTGACCACCCCCAGCTACCGGGTGAAGCGGCTGGTGGTGAAGCCCCGCGAGGAATGGGCGGTGGTGGAGAACTGCCACGAGGCCATTATTGACCGCTACGACTTTGAGACGATCCAGAAGGTGCTTGCCCTGGACACCCGCACCAGTGTCAGCGGCAGGGCGGTAGAACAGTTTTCCGGTATGGTGAACTGCGGCGAGTGCGGCGGGGCCATGATTCGCAAGACGGTTTCCTCCGGCAAGAAGAAGTATGTCTATTACGTCTGCGCTGCCCACAAGAACGAAAAGAGCTGCTTTGCTCACTCCCTGCGGGTGGAGGTGCTGAACGAGATTGTATTGGAGGCTTTGAAAAAGCACATTCAAGACGTGATCGACCTCTCTGATTTGCTGGAGCTGACCGACACGGCCCAACTTCAGCAGGCGGGTGTGCGGAAGCTCCAAGGCCGTTTGGAGAAGAAGCGGGAAGAAATCGACCGCAATCAGGCCCTTTTGCGCTCCCTCTATGAAAGCCTTGCTGACGGCGTGATCGACCGGGACGAATACCAAGACTTGAAAAGGACCTACTCCCGCCGCCGCGCCGAGGCAGAGGAACAGGCCGAGGCCATTCAAGAGGAAATGAACCGGGAAATGGGCAATCTCTCTGAGGGCCGGGACTGGATAGAGCAGTTTCGCAAGTACCGGAACATTGACGCTCTGGACCGCACGATGATTGTTTCTTTGATTGAGCGCATCCTGATTTTCCGTGATCGCAGGGTTGAGATTGTCTACCGCTGGCACGATGAATTTCAGTGGCAGACAGATTTACTCCGGCAAACGGTCCTTCCCGGAAGGGAGGCGGTCTGAGGTGGCGAGGACGAAACGCAAGGTCAATCCCATTCTGCCGGTAGCGGCCCCCGCAGAAAAGCCCAAGCGGGTATATCAGGCGGGCGGCTATGTCCGGCTGTCGGTGGAGGACAGCGGAAAGCCCGGAGCGGATACGATCATCAATCAGCGGGAATTGATTCAGAGCTACATTGACAGCCAGCCAGATATGCAGGTCTACGACCTCTACTGCGACAACGGACGGACAGGGACCAACTTCGACCGCCCGGAGTTTGAACGGCTGATGGAGGATGTGCGGGCCGGGAAAGTGGACTGCATTGTGGTCAAGGATTTATCCCGGTTTGGCCGTAACTACCGGGAAACCGGCAACTATCTGGAACGGATTTTCCCACTTCTGGATGTGCGGTTTATTGCTGTCAACGATAATTTTGATACGCTGACTGCTGAACGGTCCCAGGACGGCTATATTGTGCCGCTGAAAAATATCATCAACGAGGTTTACAGCAAGGACATTTCCAGGAAGCTGCTGCCTGTATTCGCGGCAAAACAGCGGAACGGGGAGTTTATCGGTAACTGGGCGATTTACGGTTATCAGAAATGCGCCGACGATTACCACCGCATTGAGCCAGACCCGGAAATTGCGCCCGTGATTCGAGAAATCTTTCAATGGCGGCTCTCCGGCATAAGCTATCAGAATATTGCCCGGAAGCTGAACGAGCGGAATATCCCCTCTCCTGGCCGCTATCACTATTTGAAAGGTAATTCAAAATCCGAACGATATGCCAACGCGATTTGGAACGTATGCTCCGTTAAAAACATACTGTCCAGCGAGGTTTACCTGGGTCATATGGTGCAGGGAAGGAAACGCTCCGGGCTTTCTGAGGGCAGAAAGACCTGCCGTGTACCAAAATCCGAGTGGATTATCGTCCGCAATACCCATGAACCTCTGGTGGATGAAGAAACCTTTCAAGCGGTTCAGCGGATGGCAGAGGACGCCAAAAGCACCTATCATGCGCGAGAGGGAAAATATGACGGATTGGGTGCAACACCCAATATTCTCCGAAAGCTGGTCTACTGCGCGGACTGCAAGCGGCCCCTGGTGAGATATAAAAACGTGAACAGCAGTATCGGGAGACGCTACTATGTTTACATCTGCCAGACCCACTCCAATGATCTTGCTTCCTGCCCAAAGAAGTATTTCCATGAGACGAAGCTGATTGAGCTTCTTTGGGACACGTTACAGCAGGAGATCGCACTGGCTGGGGATTTGGATAAGTTGGTGCGCCAGTACAGCACATCAGCAAAAGCGGCGGGTCGGGAGGCGGCTGTCAAGCGGGAGATCGCTGCTGCAAGGCAGGCCCTAAGCCGTGCGGAAATGCTCTATGACAGCTTGTATCAGAATTACGCTGATAAACTGATGTCAGAGCGGGAATACACGGAAATGAAGCGGCAGTACCGCTCCGATATGGAAAGGGCGCAGGCCCGGTTGGATGAGCTGGAACAGCGGCAGAAGGACGAACGCCAGCAGACCATGGAAAACCCCTGGCTCACCGCCTGCGGCCAGTTCCGGGAAGAACAGGCGTTGACGGCGGATATGGCCCACGCCCTGATTGAGCGGGTAGAAATTGACGCAGAGAATCATGTATCCATCACTTTGCGTTACCGGGATGAATACAATGCCCTGCTCCGGCTGCTGGCGGCAGAGGGAGAGGCGGTGTCCGCATGACCGGCGTGACCGCTAAATACATCCGGTTGTCTGCTGAGGACGTTGATTTAGGAAAAGACGGGAAGATCGAATCCAACAGCGTCACGAACCAGAGAAACCTGCTGGACGCTGTTATCAGCCGCACCCCGGAATTGGCGGATTCCCATGTAGTCGAGTTCTGTGATGACGGATGGAGCGGCAAAAACTTCGAGCGTCCCGGCTTTCAAGCAATGATCGCCCAGGTGCGGGCGGGGAAAATCCAATGTATCGTGGTGAAGGATTTATCCCGGTTTGGCCGTGATTATCTTACAGTCGGCAACTACATTTCCAGCGTATTCCCCTTCCTGGGAGTGCGGTTTATCGCCGTCAATGATGGCTTTGACAGCATCCGGCCAGCCGATATTGACAGCCTGGAAACCTCCTTTAAGGCCCTCATATACGACCTATACAGCCGGGACCTGTCCCGGAAGGTGCGGAGCGCAAAGCGTTTCCGCGCCCAGCAGGGAGACTTTCTTTCCCCTTTTGCTCCCTATGGTTACGTCAAGGACCCGGCTGACAGAAGCCGCCTTGTGATAGACCCGGAGGCGGCGGAGACGGTGCGGCGTATTTTTCGCATGACGGCGGACGGCCAGAGGAAGGAACAGCTTGCACGGCAGCTCAACGCGGAGGGCGTACCTACTCCCATGCTTTACAAGCGGGCGGCTGGGTGTACCCGCACCAAATGGAACAATCTGTTTGACGAAAACTTTTGGACGGGCGGTCTGATTTATGGCATCCTGCGGGATGAACGGTATGTGGGCAGGGTTGTCTATGGGAAGCATACTCGTGACCGGATCGGTCATGCCCATGTGGTTCGGGTTGACCGTGAGGACTGGATAGTTGTAGACGATACCCATGAGGGTATTGTTACTCAGGAAGAATTTGACCGCGCACAAGCGGCAATACGAGCCTTGGAATGCGGAGCGGTCAAAAATCATAGGCATCCCTTGCAGAAGAAAGTCCGCTGTGCAACCTGCGGCTATGCCATGAGTCGGGTACAGGGGTCAGCGCCGTATTTCGTGTGCCGTACTTCTCGCATGAATTCCGCCTATACTTGCAGGGTGAGGATACCCGAAGCGGACGTTCTGGATACTGTGTCCGAAGGGCTTCGTATGCAGGCGTTGATAGCGGTGGAACTGAGACGGTTATGGGAGGAACAGTGCCAGGGCCGGAAAAAGGATATTACCGCCACGAGGAAAAAACTCGCGGGACTGCGGGAGAAACACCAGCGGCTTTCCCAGCAGGTCAGCGGCCTCTATGAATCCTTTGCATTGGGCGAGATCAGCAAGGCGGAATATCTCACCGCAAAAGCCGCCGCCGCAAAACAGCGGGACGATGCCGCTGTCCAGATCACCGAGTTGGAGGCCTCGCTGGAGAATATGGACACGGACGGTAGCTTGCGGAACGGTTTTGTTTCTGCCTTTGGAAAGTATCAGGAGGTAGAGGAAATTACCGATGAGATTGTGGCGGATGTTTTGAAAGAGGTCCACATCCACCCTGGCGGGCGAATTGAAACCGTCTGGAATTACCGGGACGAGCTGAAAAAGCTGATACTTGATTTGCAAGGAGATCATCAGGATGGAGAATAAAAGAGCCTGGATTTATTGCAGGGTCGCACACCCTGACGCACACGCGCTGGCGGCTCAACAGGCCAGTCTGGAGGCATATGCGGAAGCGCACGGTTTTAAGGTTGTGGGCACGACTGCTGAACAGGCCAGCGGGTTAGACTTCTCCCGCCGTGGGTTGGCCGAGGTTTCCGGTGCGGTGGCTGATGGGAAAATCGACCTTCTGCTGGTAGCAGACCTCTCCCGCTTGGGGCGGGATGTTGGAAGGACGGACGCTTATCTGCGCTGGCTGGAAGATCAGTTTGTTGAGGCGGTCTGTGCTGACGGCGCTGTGCCACAGACGGCCACCGAGATACTGCGTGAGTTGGTGAACACAAGCAGGACAGATTACAGATAGTCCCAAGCAGGGGCCTCTCCATCCAAGAACTTGGACGGAGAGGCCCTTAATCCGTATAAAATTGGGGTGAAATACCATGGATATTAGATTTGCCGATACGACAGAAGCCGCCTATCAGGACCGGGTTTGCAGTATCCTCGCATCACTCAGCCTAATGGTAGACGCTCAAAAACATTCGGGAGATTGTAACGGAAATCTCCGGTGGCTGTACCGACGTGAAATGGAGTACCATTACAGACGAGCGGTTTTTGAAGCCCTTCGGCTGCTGGGTATTCTGATTCACGACACCGGCATTGTAAATGAAACAAACCTGAACCGACTTTGCGAGAACGGGCACACCGCGCTGGAAGATTTAATTAGCAGATATGCCAAGTGTTTTGATACTGAGGTCGAGTAGTCCCGCAGTTGAAACCATTCGGAAGTGTTCATAGTTTATTTACATTTAATTTTTGTTCCGTGCTTGACATTGGCGGACAAAGGGTACAGCGGCAAGAACACAGACCGTCCGAAGTTTCAAGAACTGGTGCGGGACATCAAGCGGGGCTTGATTGCAAAGGTCGTGGTTTACAAGCTCGACCGTATCAGCCGTTCCATTCTGGACTTTGCCAACATGATGGAGCTGTTCCAGCAGTACAATGTGGAGTTTGTGTCCTCTACGGAAAAGTTTGATACCTCCACGCCGATGGGACGGGCCATGCTGAATATCTGTATCGTGTTCGCCCAGCTTGAACGGGAAACGATACAGAAGCGGGTAACGGACGCTTACTACTCCCGCAGTCAGCGGGGCTTTAAGATGGGCGGGAAAGCCCCTTACGGCTTCCATACGGAGCCTATCAAGATGGACGGTATCAACACAAAGAAGCTGGTGGTAAACCCGGAGGAAGCGGCCAATATCCGGCTGATGTTTGAGATGTACGCCCAGCCCACAACTTCCTACGGGGACATTACCCGGTACTTTGCCGAACAGGGGATTTTGTTCCAT
>JAAZZJ010000008.1 GCA_014237695.1 Oscillospiraceae bacterium
ACGCCCAGGCCCGGCGGCTTAAGATCCGGGTCAAGGGCGGGGATGGAAAGAATTATCTGCCCCACACTTTGAACAATACGGTGGTTGCGCCGCCCCGGATGCTCATCGCCTTTTTGGAGAACAATCTCCAGGCGGACGGCAGCGTGAAGGTTCCCGCAGCCCTGCGGCCCTATATGGGCGGGGTCAAGGTACTGCTCCCAAAGCGGTGAGCAGAATGCCTCTTCCAGGTAAGGCAACTTTAGGCCATGTTTGAAAAATGGCAAAACACCCAAACGGCGGATCTTTTTCCGCCACTCTGCGTTGTATTTTTTTGCCGGGCGTCAGCCCGCCTGCAAAAATCCGCCTTGATTGGCGAAAAAATCTCTCGCCTTTGGGCATTCCGCCATTTATCAAACAAGGCCTGGTTGCCGTATAAAAAGTTCTTTTTGATCCTTTTTCTTTCAAGAAAAAGGATGGATACAACACATTTTTGTAAAGGAGAGCATGATATGAAGAAATTTTGGAAGGTTCTCGGTCTGGGCGCTCTGGCTGCCGGTCTGACCCCCTACAAAGTGGAAAAAAACGAGGAAACCGGTGAAAACAGCTATCAGGCCCTCCTGTGGCGGATCACCAGCGCCCCCAGCCAGGAGAAGGGCGAAAAGCGCCGGATCGACATCAATCTGGGCGAGGGCACGCTGACCAGCAAGCTGATGAACGCCATGGACAAGAAGGAGGAGCCCCATCTGTTCAGCGATGAGCTGAGCGTGGAATATCACCCTGCCGATACGGCGGAGGTTGTTGAGGAAATGGCGGAAAAGGCGGCCGGCGCTGCGGAGGATGCGGCGGAAAAGGTGGCCGATGGACTGGAAGAAGCGGCTGAAAAGGCTGCGGAGGTCGTGGAAAAAGCTGCGGATGCGGCGGAAAAGGCCATTGAGGAGTAAAGCAACCTTACGGAAAGGGAGACTGCCGGGATGAAAAAATTCTTGCAGGAATTTAAGAATTTCGCCATGCGGGGCAATGTGATGGATCTGGCGGTGGGCGTCATCATCGGAGGCGCGTTCAGCGCCATTACCACATCGCTGATTAACGATATCATCAACCCCATCCTGGGCATGTTCGCCGGGGACGGCACGGCGTTGGTGGAATCTCTATCCTTCAAACTCCCCGGAGGCGGGGAGCTGATGCTGGGCAGCTTTTTCAACGCCATTCTGAATTTCCTGGTGATGGCCTTTGTGGTGTTCTGCCTGGTAAAGGGCATCAACAGCCTTACCCGGAAAAAGGAGACTGCCCCCCCTCCCCCGCCGGGTCCCTCCCCTGAGGAGAAGCTGCTGGCGGAGATTCGGGATCTGCTGAAGGAACAGCAGAAGCAATGAGGGAGACACTGGAGCGGGGACTCCCGGAGCTTGGCATTGATCCGGCGGTGATCCCTGCGCTGGAGCAGTTTGCGGGGATGATGCTGGAGCGGAACAAGGTGATGAATCTGACCGCGATCACAGAGCCCCGGGATGTGGCAGCCCTCCATCTGCTGGACAGCCTGGCGCTGCTGCCTCTGGCCGGCCTGGAAAATGAGAGGCTGGTGGACGTGGGCTGCGGCGCCGGGTTTCCGGGGGTTCCGCTGGCGATTGCCGGGAGGCGGCTGGAGGTTACGCTGCTGGACAGCCAGCGAAAGCGGGTGGACTTTCTGGAGGAGGCCCGGGCAGCTTTGGGGCTGGAGAACGCCGTCTGTGTCCACGCCCGGGCGGAGGAGTTCGCCGGGGAGCGGCGGGAGCAGTTTGACGCTGCCGTCAGCCGGGCGGTGGCGGCTCTGCCGGTGCTGTGCGAGCTGTGCCTGCCTCTGGTGAAGGTGGGCGGCCGGATGCTGGCCATGAAGTCCGCCAACTCCGAGGAGGAAATCAACGGGGCCAAAAGGGCGGTGAAGCTCCTGGGGGGACAGGTGGAATGGGTGAAGGATTACCGCATCCCCTCCACGGAGATAACACACCGGGTTGTATGCGTGAGAAAGATCGCCGCTGCGCCGGAGAAGTATCCCAGAAGGTTTGCGCTTATTAAGAAGCAGCCGCTGTAGCGGCGGAGAAAGGGGGCGTCCCCGGTGGGGCAGGTCATCGCCGTGGTGTCCGGGAAGGGCGGCACAGGAAAAACTTCATTCACCGCCAACGTGGGCATGGCCCTGGCCCAGATGGGGCACCCTACCCTCTGTCTGGACTGCGACGTAGGACTGCGGAATCTGGACATTGCCCTGGCTATGACGGACCGGGCGGTAATGGATTTCACAGATGTGATGTACGGGCGGTGTTCGCTGGAGGAGGCCGCCGTCAGGCATCCGGGGGAGAAAAACCTCTACCTGCTGACCGCGCCGGCGCGGACCGGAGCGGAGGAGGTCAGCCGGGAGGGCTTCCAGGGGCTGTTCCCGGAAATCAAGGAGCGGTTTGACTACTGTCTGGTGGACGCGCCGGCGGGGCTGGGACGGGGATTTCAGCTGGCCCTGGCGGGAGCGGACCGGGCGGTGGTGGTGACCACCACGGAGTCCAGCAGCTTGCGGGACGCCCAGCGGACTGTGATGGAACTCGGCTGTCTGGGCCGGGGACAGGTGCATCTGGTGGTCAACCGGTGCCGGAAGAAGCTGCTGAAATCCCTTCATCAGACCATTGACGACGCTATTGACAGCGCGGGGCTGCCGCTTCTGGGGGTCATCCCGGAAGATGAGACCATGCCGCTGTACGCCGGTAGGGGCATACCGCTGCTGAAAAGCGGCAACAATTACGCAGCAAAGGCTTACCGCAACATCGCCAGACGCATTGACGGGCGGCGGGTGAGCCTGATGCCGATCAGATGACGCGCTGTCCGGGCGGAAGGAACAATCGCCATGCTTCGCGGAGGCGGGCAGAGCGGATTCTGTCAAATAAATACTGCATTTCGGAAATACTATCATTGTGCCAGGATATACTGCCTGTTCCTTTAGGGCTGTGGACCGGCATAAAGGAAACAGAGAAAGGAAGGGCGACCTATGTATATTGCTCTCATGTCCCATGACAACAAAAAGGACCTTATGGTCCAATTCTGCACGGCCTACGCCGGAATTCTCTCCCGGCACAACCTCTGTGCCACCAGCACCACCGGTCAAATGGTGATGGAAGCTACGGGGCTGCATGTACATCGGTTTCTGACCTGCCAGCACGGCGGCAGTCAGCAGATCGGGGCGCGGATCGCCTACAATGAGATGGACATGGTGCTGTTTTTCGTGGACCCTAACGATTCGTCCATGGAGAAGGAGCTGCTGTATATCTCCCGGCTGTGCGACCAGAACAATATTCCGTTTGCTTCCAATGTGGCTACCGCGGAAATGCTGGTGCTGGGGATGGATCGGGGCGATCTGGATTGGCGGAATATTGTCAATCCTAAGCAAAAATATAACCGGTCGTAGTTGACTTTTCGGGGGAAACTGCGTATAATTCTTCCTGCTTCCCCCGGTTTCCCCCGCTGGGGTTGGGTCCTGGAAGGGGCCTTGGGATCGTATGACTTTTGTCATGCTCTCGTCCCGCTTGGACAGGGGACGGGAGCATTGCTCTTTTTCGGAGGGGTGTTCTGGGGCTGGAGTCTGCGGCCCTGGGGGCCGCCTCTGCTTATTTCTAACATTTAGATTCGCCCTGCCCGTGGGCCCGCCTGCGGCGGGCTTAGCGCTAAAAGCGCCGCTTGCGGCGCTTCACGGGGCGGGGGCGTTCTTTTCGTGTGAACGAAAAGAACCAAAAGGTCACTCAAGGAACTATGTTCCTTGAGAATCTTCCTTCATTACGGGGGAGTTTAGTTTGCGCCCGAGGCACAGTCTGGTCTGGTCTAAACTTACTGCCGTCCGCTCTGCCAGTCTTCTGCGGCTATTTTAACGTGGTTGACGATGGCCCCTACCGTTTTAGCACGGCAGGCTCGCCGGGGTGCAAGTTTGCTGACAGGTTCGTTAGACCACGTGCCCCTTGCAGGCAGTACCCCTTTGGAAGGGCGGCAGCCGGAGTTCTACAAGTGCCAGAGCGGCTGAAGGAGAACCAGAAGTTCATGTGGCACCGCAACTCTTCACCTCCACCGCAGTCCGTATTCCCCCGTAAAAGGGGATATGGCACCGCCAGGTGCCCCCCGTCAAGGGAGTCCAGAACCGCAGGTTTTGGCGCGCTTTTGGTTACTTTTGCCGCGCGGCAAAAGTAACCGCAGGGTCCGGGGCTGCGTAAGCCCCGGGGTATCGAGGAGAAATAATTCCCGTGCCGCGCGGTGCGCGGCAGGAAAGGATGGTATACGATGAAAGTACAGCCGAGAACCCTTTCAGGGTTCATGGAACTGCTGCCTGAACAGCAGGTCCTGATGGAAAGCATTATGCAGACCCTGCGGGATACTTACTCCCTCTATGGATTCACGCCGCTGGATACGCCCATTATTGAGGCCAGCGAGGTCCTGCTGGCCAAGGGCGGCGGGGAGACGGAGAAACAGATCTACCGGTTTTCCAAGGGAGACAGTGATCTGAGCCTGCGGTTTGATCTGACCGTGCCTCTGGCAAAGTATGTTGCTCTCCACTACGGGGAGTTGGCTTTCCCATTCCGACGGTATCAGATCGGGAAGGTCTACCGGGGGGAGCGGTCACAGAGGGGACGGTTTCGGGAGTTCTATCAGGCCGACATCGACATGATCGGCGATGGAAAGCTGGATGTCTCCAATGAGGCGGAAATGCCCGCTATTATTTATCAGGTGTTTAACCGGCTGGGGCTCAGGAAGTTTCAGGTCCGGGTAAACAACCGGAAGATTTTGAACGGCTTCTATGAGATGCTGGGGCTCAGTAAGCAGGCCGGGGACGTGATGCGCACCGTGGACAAGCTGGAGAAGATCGGGGCGGATAAGGTCAAGGGGCTGCTGATGGAGCTGGGGGTCCCGGATGAAAAGGCCGGGGAAATCCTCGGGTTTATCGGGATCACAGGGTCAAATGAACAGGTGCTGGAGGCTCTGGAGGCGTACCGAGGACGGAATGAGCTGTTCGATCTGGGGCTGGATGAGCTGAAGACAGTGGTTAAGTACCTGGGCGGGTTCGGTGTGCCGGAGGAGAATTTCGCGGTGGACCTGACCATCGCCCGGGGGCTGGATTACTATACCGGGACTGTTTATGAGACGTTTATGGTGGAGCATCCGGAGATTGGTTCTATCTGTTCCGGGGGGCGATATGATAATCTGGCGGAATATTATACGGATAAAATACTGCCGGGAGTTGGTATTTCCATTGGGTTGACCCGGTTGTTCTTCATTTTGAACGAACAGGGGTTGCTCAATGGGGAGCGGAACACAGCGCCGGCGGATGTGCTGCTGCTGCCTATGGTGGAGGACCTCTCCCCTGCTGTGGAGCTGGCAACCAGGTTCAGGAACGCGGGCGTCAGGGTACAGCTGTATGGAGAGCAGAAGAAGTTTAAGGCGAAGATGAATTACGCCGACAAAATCGGGGTCCCCTTTGTGGTGTTTCTTGGAGAGGACGAGATCAGGGACGGCGTGGTGGCCTGCAAGGATATGAAGTCCGGCGAGCAGACGAAGCTGGGGTTCGTGGAGACGCTGGAGAGAGTCAGGGATGGATTGGTGAGGATGGACGAGGGCGCTGTGATTTTGGGGTAAGTTACCACTTCCCTGTCGGCTGCGTTTAGCGGTATGCTGGAAAGGAGCTGTGATGTTGTGAGCAGAAAAAGGAAGATCGGGCTGGGGGTGCTGGCGGTTTTGATCGTGTTCTGCCTCTGGTATACCAGGCCCAGGAGCTTTGAGGAGCTGGTCGGGGATGGAAGGGTCAAGTCAATCAGCATGAGTGCGTCGATCTTCGTTTTTGAGGAGGGTCTCCCCCATTTCGATACATGGGGGGTGGACAGCCTTGAAGGACGGGAGGCTGTCAACGAGGAGCTGGAGGCGCTTCTGAAAAGCTGCAAATACCGGGTCAGCCTGCGGACTCTTTTCCAGTTTCTTGATGGCTTTCTTAATGACTTTCTTGACATCTATGCACTTCCAAAGGGGGAAGGTGAACCGATAGTCCATCTGGCTGCCGTGCTGGACAATGACAGTTCTGTTTTTGCGTCCTACAGAGGGGCAACCGTCACTCTTACAGCAGATCGCCGTATGTTCGTTAAAGCTGTGGACAAAGAGATCGCAGACAAGCTGTTGGCTTACGCACAGGAAGTTGGAGTCCGGTCTGAAAACAAAAAGTAATTTTGTGATTCTATTATACAAATATAAAAGGAAAGGTGTTTATCATGACACAAAACAGGACGCATACCTGCAATGAGCTTCGGTTGGAGCATGTGGGGCAGAAAGTGAAGCTCTCCGGGTGGATGGAGAACCTCCGGGAGGTGGGGCAGAATCTGGGGTTCGTTATCCTGCGGGACTTCTATGGGACGACGCAGGTGGTCATTGAGACCGAGGAGATGATGGGCATCGTTCACGCGCTGAACAAGGAGACCGTTATCGCTGTGGAGGGCACTGTCCGGGAGAGGAGCAGCAAGAATAAGAATCTGCCTACCGGGGAAATTGAAGTTGTGCCGGAGAAGATTGAGGTACTGGGGAAATGCCGGTACAACGAGCTGCCCTTCCAGATCAACCGGAGCCGGGAGGCGGACGAGGCTACGCGGCTGAAGTACCGGTATCTGGATCTGAGAAATCCGGAGGTTAAGAAGAACATTATTTTGCGGTGCAATGTGGTCTCTGCCCTGCGGGCAGCGATGACGGAGCATGGGTTTCTGGAGATCACTACGCCCATTCTAACGGCGTCTTCGCCGGAGGGGGCGCGGGATTATCTGGTGCCCGCGCGGAAGCATCCGGGGAAGTTCTACGCTCTGCCGCAGGCGCCACAGCAGTTTAAGCAGCTGCTCATGACCTCCGGGTTCGACCGGTATTTCCAGATCGCGCCCTGCTTCCGGGATGAGGACGCCCGGGGAGACCGGACGCCGGGTGAGTTCTATCAGCTGGATATGGAGATGAGCTTTGCCAGTCAGGACGATGTGCTGGGGGTACTGGAGGACGTGCTGGTGCCTGTGTTCCGGAAGTTCGGTATCTATGACCGGGTGACGCCCGCGCCATTTAAGCGTATCCGGTTCAATGACGCTATGGAGCTGTATGGGACGGACAAGCCGGATCTGCGGATTGATCTGACCATTCAGGATGCGACGGAGAGTCTGGCCGGGTGCGGGTTCGGGCCCTTTGAGGGAAACGTGGTCAAGTCCGTGGTGGTGTCCGGGTTTGAAGGGACGCGGAAGCAGATCGACAAGCTGTGCGCCGATGTGGAGGTACAGGCCGGGGAGAAGGTCTACTGGTTCCGGTATGATGAGAACGGCGAGATCGTGGGCGGGATCGCCAAGTTTGTTCAGCCGCTGAAGGAGCAGATCGTGGAGAAGCTGGGGCTGACGCCGGGGTGCTTTGTCGGTCTGGCCGCCCACGGCAAGGTGGGGACGGCGCAGAAGACCGCCGGGGTGCTGCGGAACAAGCTGGGCCTCCTCTGTCCCAACCATATGGATAAGGAGCAGTATCAGTTCTGCTGGATCGTGGACTTCCCCATGTATGAGCTTGGGGAGGAGTCCGGGGAACTGGAGTTCTGCCACAATCCCTTCTCTATGCCCAACGGCGGACTGGATATCCTGAAAAAGGCGGCCGCCGGTGAGGTGGACCCGCTGGGTATTACTGCATTCCAGTATGATCTGGTCTGCAACGGGTATGAGACTGCCTCCGGCGCGGTGCGGAACCATGATCCGGAGATCATGATCGAGGCCTTCCGGCTGGTACGGCTGGGGGAGGACGATGTGAAGTCCAAGTTCCCGGCTATGTACAACGCTTTCTGCTACGGGGCTCCGCCCCACGCGGGGGCCGCGCCGGGAATCGACCGGATGATTATGCTGCTGACCGGGGAGGAGTCTATCCGGGAGGTCATTACCTTCCCCATGAACCAGAAGGCGCAGGATCTGATGATGGACGCACCCTCCTGTGTAGAGCAGAAACAGCTGGACGAGCTGCACATCGCTATCACGGAAAAAGAGGAAGAATAACTGGCTCCGCCCCCGCAAGTGATGTGCCTGCGGGGGCGGGGTGGTATCGGGGGATCGGACGGATGAAGGGCTTTGGGAAAAGGATCGTTTTTTTCCTTGCCGCGGCGCTGCTGCTGGCGGGGACCGCTTCGGCTAATTCCGCGCCGCCGGACTGCCGGGTGGCGGTAACGGTGGTCAATGGTCCGGAGGAGGCATACTATCTGGATCTGCTGGAGGAACTGAGTGAGACCGTGAGAGTGCGGGACGGAAAGGGACCGAAGGGGCTGGACCCGGCACTGGAATCCTTGACGCGGCAGGCCGTTCCGGAGGGATGGCAGGCCTGCACCCTCTCTGAGGACAACTCACACAGCTTCAGCGGTGACGTAGCGGGGGAAAACGGCGTGCATATTTTTCACGGCTGGGATATGCCACGTGAATTTCGGGTCCTGGTCGTCACCGCCTCCGGGGAGAGCTGGGTATCGGAACCGTTGGCGCGGGAAATTCTCAATTCTTCCGTGCGGGTGGACTGGGAAGGGAAAACCGTCAGGATCACGCCGAAATGGGTCGCTCTGGGGATACAGTTTTTATCTACGCTGATCCCTACGCTGGTGATCGAGGGGCTGGTTCTGATCGCTTTCGGACTGGCCTCCAGGAGAAACTGGCTGGTGTTTCTGGTGGTGAATCTGGCGACACAGGGAATCCTGTCGGCTATATTGGCGCTTCCGCTGGCGCAGGGAGGATTTGGGATGCTGCCGTTTTTCCTGCTCTTCCTTATACCAGTGGAACTGGTGATCGCGGTCATTGAGGCAAATATTTACCGGCACTGGTTCCGGGGAAGGTCGCGCAGGCGGGCGTTCTGGTATGGATTCGCGGCAAACGGCGCGTCCTACGCTCTGGGTTGGGTCGTGGTAAATCTGGTTTGGTCGGGATTGATCTCGCTGTAGTGGGAAAGGATCGTTATGACGGAAAAATTGTTTTATGAGGATGCGTTTTTGAAGGAGTTCTCCGGTACCGTGCTGGATTGCCGGGAGGAAAAGGGGAAATGGGCTGTTCTTTTGGACCGGACCGCCTTTTATCCCGAGGGGGGCGGTCAGCCGGCGGATCAGGGGACGCTGGGAAAGGTCAGAGTTTTCGACACGCGGGAAAAAGATGGGGATATCTTTCACTTTTGCGACGGTCCTTTGACGGTGGGAGAAACTGTGGATGGCCGCATTGATTGGGACAGAAGGTTCGATTTTATGCAGCAGCACAGCGGAGAACACATCGTAAGCGGTATTTTATGCGGTAAATTTGGGTGCGATAATGTGGGATTTCACATCGGGCATGAGCTGGTGACCATCGATTTTAACGCGGCGTTATCCACAGATGATGTGATTTTTGTGGAAAACCTGGCGAACCGGTATATCTGGGAGGACCATCCTATCCAAATCAGCTTCCCCTCCCCTGCCGGGCTGGAGGCGCTGGAGTATCGGAGCAAGAAAGCGCTGACCGGTCAGGTCAGGATCGTCAGCTGGCCGGAGGCGGACTGCTGCGCCTGCTGCGGGACCCATGTGAGGAGCAGCGGACAGGTGGGGATGGTGAAGCTTATCTCCTGCCAGAGGTTCCGGGACGGGGTTCGGATCGAAATGGCGGCCGGTGGGCGGGCGCTGCGGTGGGTCAACGCGGTGGCGGAGCAGAATACGAAGATATCTCAGCTGCTGTCCGCTAAGCCGGGTGAAACGGCGGCGGCGGTGGAGCGGATGCAGAAGGAGGTCTTTCTCCTCAAGGGCCGGGTGGCCGGGCTGGAGGAAAAGGACTTTGCGCGGAAGGCTGAGGAGCTGGCGGGGACGGGCGACGTGCTGCTGGTGGAAGGGCCGATGTCCGGGGAGTCGCTGCGGAAGCTGTGCGGTCTGGTGAAGGAACGGTGCGGCGGACGGTGCGCAGTGTTTGCCGGGGAGGATGGTAGATTCCAATATGCTGTGGCGCTGGATGGCGGGGATCTGCGGGGATTCGTGAAGGAGCTGAATGGGGCGCTGAACGGGCGGGGCGGCGGTAAGCCGGAGTTCGTGCAGGGCAGCGTTCAGGCCGGTGAGGCGGAGATACGCGGATTCTTTGAGGGGATCTGATCCCTGTTCCTTTTTGAAAAAACGTTTGTTTTGAGGTCCTTTATGAAGTATTTACATGAGGCGGTCATTATCGCGGCGGTCACGTTTGCGGCGGAGATTATCAAGTTTTTCATCCCCCTGCCGGTGCCGGCCAGTATTTATGGGCTTATTTTGCTGTTCGTCCTGCTGAAAAGCGGGGTGGTGAAGCTGGAAGAGATCGAGCATGTGGGCGGGCTGCTGCTGGAGCTGATGCCGCTGCTGCTGGTTCCGGCTTCGGTGAGCTTTCTGACGGTGCTGGACACCATTCAGGAGGTGCTGCTGCCGGTGCTGATTATGGGATTTGTGGGAACATCGGCGGTGATGATGATTACCGGACGGGCCGCTCAGGCGCTGGTCCGGCGGGGCGGAAAGGAGAAAAAGACATGAAGGACATGTTTGCGGCCTGCTCCTTCTTCGGGCTGCTGCTGGCGGCAGGGAGCTATCAGCTGGCGAGGATCATCAACCGGCGGGTTGGTCGGGAAATCTGCAATCCGCTGCTGTTCGCTACGCTGTGCTGCTGCGGCGTATTGCTGCTGACAGGGACGGAATACGAGGTTTTCTATGAAAACGGGGGAAGAGTGCTGGAGTTTTTTCTGACGCCCTCCACTATCTGTTTGTCCATTCCGCTGTACAAACAGTTCATTTTACTGAAAAAGAACGCAGGAGCGGTATTGGCTGGCTGCGCGGCCGGCGTTTTGGCCCACATGGCAGGGTGCGTATTGATGCTGGTCCTCTTTCGGATGGATGGGGCAGGGTATATCTCCCTGCTGCCAAAGTCCATTACTACCGCTATCGGTAAGGGGCTCAGCGAGGAGCTGGGCGGGTTCCCGGCCATTACCATGGCGGCAATCATGTTTACCGGATTGTTCGGGGCGGTGGCCGCGCCGGGGCTTTTGAAGCTGGCGGGCGTGAAGGACCCGCTGTGTCAGGGGCTGGCTATCGGGACATCCTCCCACGCTGCGGGGACATCCCGGGCGGTGGAGATGGGTGAGATACAGGGGGCGGCAAGTTCACTGGCTATCGTGGTGACGGGACTGCTGACGGTTATCGCCGCGCCGCTGTTTGCGGGACTGGCAGGGTGAGCCGGGCTTTTGTATGAAAAGCGCCAGGAAGCCCCGCCGGATGGCGGGGCTTCCTGGTGTGTGTTGTGTGTGTTTTAGGAGGGAGAAATTGCATCGGGTGTTACCCCTTTGCTGATTATGATATTACAGAATCTTTAAGAAGAAATCATGACGCTGCTGTAAACAAATTATGAACGTTTTGGCGTATACGGGGGAATTATGGCACTTCCTCCTCCCCGCCGGTGACGCGTTCCTCCGCCTCCCAGAGGGCGTTTTGCAGGATCCGCTTGACATGGTCCCACTCTAAAAGATCGTTGTTGTCCATGTGTGTCAGGGCTTTGTCTATCTCCCCTACCAGATAGGCGTACAGGTTTTTGTAGTCGGGCATAAAATAATACCTCCTTCGTGTTGCGTCATTATAACGTCATTTTTGCCCATTTTGTCGAATTGACGTTATAATGGTGTCAACAAAGCGTCGAAGGAGCATCATTATGGAAAATCAGGATATGACCCGCTTTACTCTGCGGATTCCAAGGGAGCTTTTGCTGAAGCTCGGTTATATTGCTGATTATTATGGCAGGACAAAGAATAAAGAACTGGAGCAGATGATCCGGTCAAGAATCAAATTGTTTGAAAGCAAACATGAAGTAATTTCTATTCAAGGGAAGGATTGAGAGATCGATCCTTCTTTTTTTGATTGATTTTATGGGTCTGTTGCTATATACTGTATATAAAGTCTCTATTATCGGAGGTGCTGCTATGTTGAGCCTGCAGGAAATCAAAAACGGGGTGGCGGTCGCGGCGCAGGAATTTCCTATTAAAAAAGCTGAGCTTTTCGGTTCCTACGCCAACGGCAGCAGTACCCCCGGCAGCGATGTGGACCTGCTTGTGGAGTTTACTACCCCTCGGGTCTCCCTGCTCACGCTGAACCGGGTCAAGTACCGGCTGGAGGATATTTTGCAAACAGAAGTAGACCTTATTCATGGGCCGCTGAACGAAGGTAGTATGATCGAGCTGGATGGGAGAATTTCGCTGTATGGAGCATAGGGATAAGATCATTCTGGAAAAATAAGCATAAACGGTCACCCGGGGCCTTGAATGGTCCCGGGTGATCGTTCTTTATTTCAGTTTCTGCCACTCCCCTACCGCAAGTTGGTCGCAGCGGTTGTTGTAGGGGTTCTCGGCGTGGCCCTTTACCCAGTGGGTATGGACCTGGTGCTTCTCGCACAGGTCCAGAAGCGTTTCCCAGAGGTCGGGGTTTAAGGCGGGCTTTTTATCGCTCTTGATCCAGCCCTTCGCACGCCAGGAACGGGCCCAGCCCTTTTCCAGGGCGTCGATGACATATTTACTGTCGGAGTACAGCTCGACAGTACAGGGTTCCTTCAGCACTTGCAGGGCGCGGATCACAGCGGTCAGCTCCATGCGGTTATTGGTGGTCTGGGGTTCGCCGCCGGACATCTCTTTCGTATGCTCGCCGTACTGGAGGATCGCCCCCCAGCCGCCGGGGCCGGGGTTGCCGGAACAGGCCCCGTCGGTATAGATGGTGATAGTTTTCATGATATATGGTTTTTCCTTTTTACCTTTGATTTCTTTTATAGCATAACAGATTTTAATATAGATAGCAATCACGAAATCCAACATTTTTTCGATCGACCGCTCAAATTGACACATGGTTGGTGGAATAGGAGGAAATAGCAGGAAAGAAAGGCAAATAAATAGAAATAATAGTACGGTCACAATGGATAAAAGCGCCTTGCCGACTATTGTTAGTATCAAATACATAATACCACCTCTTTGGCGGTATTATAGCACTATAAAAAATAAAATACAATCTATTAGTTTGTATTTTATAACTTATAATTTGTATACTGTTTTTGCATCCTTGTTTATAATAGTGGCAGGTGGTGATCCCTTGGATATCAGACACTATGACACATGGGTCAAAATAGGATTAAATATCCTCTATTATAGAAAAGAACAGAAATTGACGCAGGCACAGTTAGCAGAAATGACCGGGGATGGGATCAGTATGCAATTCCTCCAGAGAATTGAAACCGCCGCCGCGTCTTGCAGCGTTGATACATTGATCGACATTGCAAAAGCCTTGGATATACCACTGTGTAAACTATTTGAGTTTAAAAAATGAGAGCGTACATCATGTACGCTCTCATTTTTTACCATTACGATCGCTGCAAGACTTATTCGTCTTGTCTGGTCTCACCTTCTGCCATCGGCTGCTCCTCCTCCGGCGCGCGGTCGGCCAGGGCGATGGAGATGACCTTGTCGTCCTCCTCCTTGAAGCGCATGACGATGACGCCCTGGGTGGAGCGGCCGCAGGTCTTGATGGTGTCTACGGCGGTGCGCAGGAGGATGCCCTTTTCCGTCAGGACCATCAGGTCCTCGCTGCCGTCCACGACCTTGATGCCCACGACCTTGCCGGTTTTGTCGGTGAGGCCGTAGTTCTTGATGCCAAGGCCGCCCCGGGCGGTGATGCGGTACTCCTCCACTGGAGTCTGCTTGCCGTAGCCCAGCTCCGTGATGGTGAGGACGTTCTTGCCGGGGACGGCGCGGGCGGCGCCGACGACGTAGTCGCCCTCACGGAGGCGGATGCCCCGGACGCCCATGGAGCCGCGGCCCGTGGGGCGGATGTCGGATTCGTCGAAGCAGACGGCAGAACCGTCATGGGTGGCGATGAGGATCTTCATGCTGCCGTCTGTTTCGCGGACGGAGATCAGCTCGTCGCCCTCGTCCAGGGTCAGGGCGCGGATGCCGTTGCTGCGGAGGTTCTTCAGAGACTCGCCGGGGAGACGCTTGACGGTGCCGCTGCGGGTGACCATCACCAGGAAGCGGTCGCCGGTGGAGATGTCGGTGGTGGAGATCATGGCGCTGACACGCTCGCCGGGCTCGATGGGAAGGATGTTCACCAGATTGGTGCCCTTGGCGGTCTTGCCGGAGGCGGGGATCTGGTAGCCCTTCCGGCGGTAGACCCGGCCCATGTTGGTGAAGAAGAGGACATACGCGTGGGTGGAGGCCGTGAATACCGTGTTCACGTTGTCCTCCTCCTTGGTGGACATGGACTTGTTGCCCTTGCCGCCCTTGCCCTGGAGGCGGTACTCGCTGGCGGGGGTACGCTTGATATAGCCGCCGTCAGTGAGGGTGTAGACGCACTGCTCCTCTTCAATCAGGTCCTCTACGTCCAGATCGTCCTCGTCAAAGCCGATCTCGGTGACGCGGTCGTCGCCGTATTTATCGGCAATCTCCTGCAGCTCTTCCTTCAGGACCTGCTTGAGGAGGTTTTCATCGGCAAGGAGCTGCTTATAATAGGCGATGCGCTCTTCCAGCTCCTTATACTCGGTTTCCAGCTTCTCCCGGTTCAGGCCCTGGAGGGCGATGAGGCGCATGTCGCAGATGGCCTGGGCCTGGACGTCGTCCAGGTTGAAGCGGGTCATCAGGTTTTCCTTGGCGTTGTCGTAGCTGGTGCGGATGATGCGGATGACCTCGTCAATGTTGTCCTGGGCGATGAGCAGGCCCTCGATGAGGTGGGCACGGTCCTGGACCTTTTTCAGCTCGAAGCGGGTACGGCGGAGGATGACCTCCTCCTGGTATTTCAGGTACTCGTCGATGATGTGGCGGAGAGAGAGGATTCTGGGCTGGGACTGGTCATCTACCAGCGCCAGCATGTTGATGGCAAAGGTGGTCTGGAGCTGGGTCTGGGCAAAAAGGCGGTTCAGGACTACCTGTGGGTTGGCGTCCCGTTTCAGCTCGATGACGATGCGCATTCCGTTGCGGTCGGATTCGTCCCGGATATCGGAGATGCCCTCCAGACGTTTGTCCTCCACCTGATCCGCCATGTTCTTGATGAGCATCCGCTTGTTGACCTGATATGGGATCTCGGTGATGACGATGCGGGTGCGGTTCTGGCCGAACTCCTCGAACTCGGAGCGGGCACGGACCTTGATGTGGCCCCGGCCGGTGGCGTAGGCCTGCCGGATGCCGGCGCGGCCCATGATGATGCCCTTGGTGGGGAAATCAGGGCCCTTGATGTATTCCATCAGGTCGCTGAGGGTGGCCTCCGGGTCCTCAAGGACATGGATGCAGGCGCCGATGACCTCACGGAGGTTATGGGGCGGGATGTTGGTGGCCATGCCTACGGCGATGCCCACGGAACCGTTTACCAGAAGATTGGGGAAACGGCTGGGCAGGACGCGGGGCTCCTTGCGGGATTCGTCAAAGTTGGGGTCCCAGTTTACCGTGTCCTTATCGATGTCCCGGAGCATCTCGTTGGCCAGCTTGCTCAGACGGGCCTCGGTATAGCGGTAGGCCGCGGCGGGGTCGCCGTCCACGGAGCCGAAGTTGCCGTGGCCGTCTACCAGCAGGTAGCGGGTGGAAAAATCCTGGGCAAGGCGGACCAGGGCGTCGTAGACCGACTGGTCGCCGTGGGGGTGGTAGCGGCCCAGGACGTCGCCCACGCAGGTGGCGGACTTTTTGAAGGGCTTGTCACTGGTCAGGTTGTCCTCGTACATGGCGTAGAGGATGCGGCGGTGGACGGGCTTGAGGCCGTCACGGACGTCGGGCAGGGCGCGGCCCTTGATGACGGACATGGCGTACTCGATGAAGGACTGCTTCATCTCCGGCACCAGAGGGGACGTGGTTATCTTCTGATCCGGGTAGCGGATTTCTTCCGGATCGTATTGGGGTTTCTTTGACATTCTTATTTTACCTCGTAAGTTAAGGATTTGTTCTCTATCTGAATAAGTCAGAATGGGTACCGGTACGGTAAAGCAGAAGCTCTTCGCCGCTCTGTCTGTAGATCAGCAGCCAATCTGGGCGCAGATGGCACTCCCGGTGTCCTGCGTAGTTGCCAGTCAGGTCGTGATCTCTGTTTTCAGGAGGCAGTTGATCTGGTATTCTCAAAACGTCGATGGCGCGCTGCAGAAGCTCCATATCATAGCCCCGCTTTACACAGACCTTGAAGTCCCGCCGGAAGCGCGTCGCGTATCTGACTGACAGCATCGGTCAGTCCTCCATCAATTCGGAAAACAGGGCCTGCGTAGAGCCTGCAAATCTGCGGCCGCCGCCGTTGTCCAGTTCCGCGAAGGCTTTCAGCGTCTCTTCCGTAGGCGTTTCATCCGGGACCGCCGCTCCCTGCAGATAGGAAATCACATAAAACAGGCGGCTCTCCGGGATCTGGTCGATCAGGTTTTTCGCAATTTCTCGATTGCTCATAGTCTGACTCCCCTTTCTGACAGCATCAGAGAACTAATAGTCCAGATTGACGGCGGTCTTGGCTTCTTTTTCGATGAACTCCTTTCGGGGCTCTACCTTCTCGCCCATGAGGAGGGTGAAGATGGCGTCCGCCTGGACGGCGTCGTCCAGCTCGATGCGGCGGAGGGTGCGGCGCTCCGGGTCCATGGTGGTCTCCCACAGCTCGTGAGGGTTCATCTCGCCAAGGCCCTTGAAGCGGTTGATCTCGATCTTGGCATTGGGGTTGTCGCCGCGCATTTCGGAGGAAATAGCGTCCCGCTCCTCCTCGGAAAAGGCCAGGCGGGTATTCTTGCCGCGGGTCAGCTTGAAGAGTGGCGGCACGGCGGAATAGACATAGCCCTGCTCGATGAGGGGGCGCATGAAGCGGAAGAAAAAGGTCAGAAGAAGGGTGCGGATATGGCTGCCGTCCACATCGGCATCGGCCATGATAACGACCTTATGGTAGCGGAGCTTATTGATATCAAAGTCCTCCCCGATGCCCGCGCCAAGGGCCGTGATGACGGGCTGGAGCTTGTCGTTACCATAGACCTTGTCCACGCGGGCTTTTTCTACGTTCAGCATCTTGCCCCAGAGCGGCAGGATGGCCTGGAAGCGGGAGTCGCGGCCCTGGGTGGCGGAACCGCCTGCAGAATCGCCCTCGACGATATACAGCTCAGTCAGCTCGGGGTTATTCTCGTTGCAGTCCCGGAGTTTGTCGGGCATGGCCGCGCCGCCAAGGGCGGTCTTGCGGCGGATGGACTCCTTGGCCTTCCGGGCGGCCTCCCGGGCGCGGTTGGCCATCATGGCCTTGTCCAGGATCAGGCGGGCGGTTTTGGGGTTCTCCTCCAGGTACTCGGTCAGCTTGTCGGTAACGACGGCGGCCGTCAGGGTGCGGATGGAGGCGTTGCCAAGCTTGGCTTTGGTCTGGCCTTCAAACTGGGCCTCGGTGAGCTTGACGGAGATGACGCAGGTCAGGCCCTCACGGCAGTCCTCGCCGGAGACCTTGTCGTCGCCCTTGATGATATTGTTCTTCTTGCCGTAGTTGTTCAGGACCGTGGTCAGGGCGCGGCGGAAGCCCTCCTCGTGCATACCGCCCTCGGGGGTGCGCACGTCGTTGGCGAAGGAGACGATAGTCTCGCTGTAGGAGTCGTTATACTGGAGGGCGACCTCTACGGAGGAGTCGTCCTTCATGCCGCGCATGTAGACCACATCGTCGTGGATGGTTGTCTTGTTCTGGTTCAGCCAGGAGACGTATTCACGGATGCCGCCTTCATAGCACATGGAGTCGGACTCGTCATGACCCTCCCGTTTGTCGAAGGTGCTGATCTTCAGGCCGGCGTTCAGGAAAGCCTGCTGCTGCATCCGGGTATGGATGATGTCGTAGCTGTAGGTGGTGACGTCAAACATATCCGGGTCGGGCTTGAAGGTGACCACGGTTCCGGTTTTATCAGTGGGACCAATGATTTGCATGGGCTGGGTGATGTCGCCCCGGGAGAATTTCATCTCGTATATCTGGCCGTCCTTGTGGACCTGGACCTCCAGCCACTCGGAGAGGGCGTTGACCACGCTGGCGCCAACGCCATGGAGGCCGCCGGAGACCTTATAGCCGCCGCCGCCGAATTTACCGCCGGCGTGGAGGACGGTGAAGACCACCTCCAGGGCGGGCAGGCCGGTCTGGGGCTGGATATCTACGGGGATGCCGCGGCCGTTGTCGGTGACGGTGATGGTGTCGCCCTCGTTGATGGTGACGGTGATCTCGTCGCAGAAGCCGGCCAGGGCTTCGTCGATGGAGTTGTCTACAATTTCATAGACCAGGTGGTGCAGGCCGGACTCGCTGGTGGAGCCGATATACATGCCGGGGCGTTTGCGGACGGCTTCCAGGCCCTCCAGGACCTGTATTTCGCTGCCGCCGTAGGCATGCTCCACGGGAGCGGCGGTTTCATTCATTTGCAGGTTTTTTTCTTGCAAAGGCATAGGATAATGACCTCCAGTCAGTGTTTACGGATCGACTCCAGCCGCCCCAACAGGGTGGCCGGGGCCAGGGGGGATATATAAATCCGCTGCCAGCTGCCGCGTGGACAGCTGACAATCAGGGATTTGGGCAGTTCACCGCTGACAGCGGTCAGCATGCCTTCCTCCTCAGCGGCTTTCAGATAGTTTCTGGTTATCTTGGATGTGGTGGCGTTGTCAATGTCGAAGATTCCGATGATGTCGTCGGAGGGGATGGAGATGTTGTTTCCTAAATGGAGATACATGGTGGTTTCTGCGGCCTTAGTGGCCGCCCTCCCGCTCTAATCTTACGTTTAGATTTGCCCCTGCCGGGGCGGAGCGTTCTTTTCCCGCGCGGGAAAAGAACCAAAAGAGCGCTCAAGGAACGTAGTTCCTTGAGAATCCTCCTTCATTACGGGGGAGTTTGGTTACGCTACGACCTTTAGATTTCCGGTCTATCGTTGATGCTTTGGGCCGATGCCGGTGCTTACTTCTGCGCACGGTTCTAACGAGGGACGTCATTGCCGCTTCGCGGCAACGACCGTCCCGGCAGCCCGCAGGGCTGCCCGGTTGCCTCGCGGCACTCGGCACGATGATCTGGTGGAGGAGGTGCGAATCAGAAGAATGTTCCGTTAGACCACGTGCCCCTTGCACCGCAGTACCCCTTTGAAAGGGCGGAAGCCGGAGTCCTACAAGTGCCAGAGCGGCTGAAGGAGAACTGGAAATTCGGAGGCTTCGCCTCTCCAGAAACCCCGCCGCACAGCCCTTTATCCCTCGCCAAGGATTTGCCGGACAGGCAAAGCCGGGAAAGGGATTCTTAAACCGCAGGTTTAAGCGCGTTTTTGGTTACTTTTGCCGCGCGGCAAAAGTAACCGCAGGGTCCGGGGCTGCGTAAGCCCCGGGGTATCGAGGAGAAACCACTCCCCTGCCGCCCGGAGGGCGGCAAGCTACTGCCGGGTGATGATCCCACCCTTAACCCGATAGACGCTCCCCGAAAGAAGAGAATGTAATCTGTCCTCTTCGCAGCAGGTGATAAACACCTGCCCGCTCCCGATACGGTTCAGAACATACTCCTGCCTCCTGGGGTCAAGCTCACTGAGTACATCGTCCAAAAGAAGTATGGGATATTCTCCTATGATCTCTTTATGAATCTCACGGGCAGCCAGCTTGAGCGCCAGGGCAGCCGTTCTCGTCTGGCCCTGGGAGGCGTAGGAACGGGCGCTTAAGCCGTCCAGAAGAACCTCTATATCATCCTTATGGGGCCCGGACAGGCACTGACGGCTGGAGATCTCCCCATAGTGATGCTCCCTCTGGTGTTCCAGAAGCTGAACGACCAGAAGCTTATGGTCCCCCAGCGGGTCCGTGACGGTCTTTACCGTCTTGTACTGCACCGACAGCTGTTCCCTGCCGCCGGAGCATTCTCCGTGGGCCGGAGCGGCATACTCCGAGAGCATTTTGACAAAGCGGGACCGGTAGTGAATCAAAATGGCCCCGGTTTCCGCCATGCGGAGATTGAAGTCCGGCAGAGTGGCGATAAGATCCGGCCGGTCGGCGCAGTCCCGGAGTATCCGGGTCTTATGCTCATGGAGACGCTGGTACTCCGCCAGGGCGGCGGCGTAGCGTGGGCGCAGCTGGCAGAGTGAGTTGTCAATAAAACGGCGGCGGGCCGCCGCGCCCTCCTTGATGAGCTGAAGATCCTCCGGACAGAAAAAAACCGTATTCAGCACCGCGCTGAGATCCGAGGCCGTGCGGACGGGGACCTCGTTGACGGTGATCCGCTTCTTTTTTCCGAATCCTACGTCAATCCTGCTGGTGAAGTCCCGGTTTCGGGCGTGGATGGTTCCCGACAGGCGGAAGCCCTCCTGCTCAAAACGAATCAGTTCCCGGTCGGTACGGGTGCGGTGGGACTTTCCGGTGGACAGGCAGACCATGGCCTCCAGAAGATTGGTTTTTCCCTGGGCGTTTTCGCCGCAGATGACATTGCATGAGGGATCAAAGAAGATCTCCTGCGCGGCGTAGTTGCGGAAGTTCTCCAGGCTGAGACGGTCAAGACGCATAGGCGGGAGTACAGGTCCGGTTTCCATAGGATACCTCGTCCCCGGGGCGGAGCTTCTTTCCGCGCTGGAGGCAGGGTTCTCCGTTGACGGACACTTGTCCGTCCTGAATCAGCTGCTTGGCCTCGCCGCCGGAGGATACCATATTGGCCAGCTTCATCAGGTCCTGGAGACGGATATATTCGGTGTTAATGGTAATTGTTTCCATAAAAAGTATACCCAATCAACTGTTTTTCAGCCGTACGGGAAGTACCATATAGAGGAAGCGCTCCTCTCCGTCCGCAGGCAGAATGATGCAGGGGGAGATGCCGGTATTCAGCTCAATGCGGACCTCGTCCGCCGGGGCGTATTTCAGAGCGTCCATCAGATAGCGGTTGTTAAAGCCGATGGTCAGGCTTCCGCCGTCTCCGTCGATGGGGCAGATATCGCTGGCCTCGCCGTTGACGGTTTTGGCGGACATGGAGACCTTTCCCATGCCGAAAACGCATTGGACGGGGCTTTTCTGCTTTTCAGAGATCACAACGGATACACGGTCGATGGAGTTCATCAGGGCCTTTGTGGCAGCGGTGACCGCAATGGGGTTGGAACGGGGAATGGCGGCACGGTAATCCAGGAATTCGCCCTCAAGACGGCGGCAGATCAGTTGGGTATTGCCCACTTCAAAGAGCAGATGGCGGCTTCCCAGGGTGATAACGGCCTCTTCTTCGGTATCGGAACAGATTTTTTCTACCTCATTCAGGGCGGCGCCGGGCGCAACGAAACGGAAGGAGCCGCCTTTGACGGTCTCCAGCGGTTCCCGGCGGAGCGCCAGGCGGAAGCCGTCTACGCTGACTACGGTCAGTCCTTCTTCGGTGATTTCAAAGAGGGAGCCGGTATGGATGGGGCGGGCCTCGTCTGTGGATACGGCAAAGGAGGTTTCGCTAATCATGGAGCGAAGGGTTTGCTGACGGATCCGCAGGGCGTATTGGTCCTCTACTTCCGGCAGTTCCGGGTAGTCCTCGGCGGAGAGGGCCGTGATGTTGTAGGCGGCGTCGCCGCAGGTCAGGCGTACGTTCAGGCCCTTGTCGGAGGAAAAGGTGACGATGTCATCGGGCAGGCGGCGGATGATTTCACCGAAGAGGCGGGCGGGGAGAACCAGGGCTCCCTCTTCGGTGACGTCTGTTTCCAGGGTGGTGCGGATGCCGGTCTGCATGTTGTAGCCGGAAACTGTCAGTTGGCTGCCGGCCTGGAGCAGGACGCCCTCCAGGGCAGGGATGGTGCTTTTGGCCGCTACGGCCCGGGAGGCGGTGGCAACGGCGGATTGAAGAAGGAGCTTTTCGCAGGAAAATTTCATTGTGTGCATCCTTTCGTTTTTTTCGGGAGGAGTGGAATGATGCGGCGTTGAGCAGAATATATTTAGTTATTTTTCAGCAGAAGAAGCGGTAGAGGGAAATTTTGTGGATAAAGGGGGGAATCGCTTGCAAATGCTGGAAAAATTAGCGGGAAATGGATTGTGGAAAATAGCGGGAAATTGGTTTGGATTTCCACAGGGAAAACGGACAGGCAGTTTTCCACAGGGAATGTGGAAGGGAAAAGTGTTTTTTTGTGGAAAACTTGGGGGAAAATGTGGAAAGAGCGGGAGCTGTGTCTGTCTTATTTTGTGGCGTTAACATTGGTGATGATGGCTTTGACCGTTTCAGCAAAGGTGTTGTCGGTTTTCATGCGGTTTTCTACCTTGGTGACGCCGTTGAGTGTGGTGGAGTGGTCCCGGCCGCCGAAGAGCTTGCCTGTTTCGTCCAGGGAGAGGCTGGTCATGCGGCGGATGAGGTACATGGCGATCTGCCGGGCGTTGAGGATGTCCCGGCTTCGGGAGGGACCGCGGATTTGGTCCTCCTCCAGGCGGAAGTAGCGGCAGACCTCCTTGATGATGTTGTCCGGGGTGATGGTGAATTCGTTGGAGCGGATCATATCCTGGATGGCCCGGTCCACGGCGGATTGGTCGATGGGGATATTCAGATCGTGGAAGGCCTTGATCTTGTGGACGGTGCCCTCCAGCTGGCGGACGTTGGAGGTGATCTTGCCGGCAATATAGTTGGCGATGGAGTCGTCCAGGATGAGGCCCAGGTTGGCGGCTTTGTTTTTTACGATAGCAACGCGGGTTTCCAGAACGGGCTGCTGTACGTCGGCCATGAGGCCCCATTCAAAGCGGGTGCGGAGGCGGTCATCCAGCAGGGCCATCTCCTGCGGAGGGCGGTCGGAGGTGAGGACGATCTGTTTCTTGCTCTCGTAGAGGGTATTGAAGGTATGGAAGAATTCG
>JAAZZJ010000090.1:0-2349 GCA_014237695.1 Oscillospiraceae bacterium
AGCAGGTAGATGGTGGTGTAGGGCACCCGCATCATGATATACAGCGCCACCAGCAGCACCCGGCCCTTGACGCCCCACTGCACCGACAGGGAGTAGATGGGCATGATAATCATGATGATAGGCACGCTCATGGCGATGACCAGGCCGATGCGCAGGGCCGCACCGCCCCGGAACTGCCAGCGGGAGAGTACATAAGCCGCAGGCGCGGCAATGGCCAGCACGCCGATACAGGATACCACGGAGTACAGCAGGGAGTTGCCGAAAAAGACGGACACGTTCTGGACCTGCCAGGCGGTGACATAGTTCTCCCAATGGAAGCCGGACGCGAATTTCAGCACTTCGCCGGAGAAGATCTCCCGGGAGGTAGACAGGCTGGCCCCCAGGATCCAGAACAGCATCACCGCAGTGAACAGAACCCACAGCGCGACGATGAGGTAGCCGGGCAGCAGCCGGGCCTCTTTTTTCCAGTTAATTTTACGCATAGTCGCTCCTCCTCCCTTAATTAATATTCCAGGTCAGTGCCTCGGAAGAGGCGGTTGGTTATGAGGTACACGGCGATGATAATCAGCGTCAGCACCACGCCCACCGCAGCGCCAGCGCCGGCATCCCGGGTAACGACGCCCTTTCCGCCGAACACCATGTCGTACAGATAGACTACCGGAACAATCGTGGACTGCTCCGTATCAATAGGGGAGAACATCTTCGTCCACAGGAAGAATGTGGTGGTGTTGATGCTCCAGAAGGTGATGGAGGTCTTGATGACACCCTTCAGCAGGGGCAGGGTAATGGAAAAGAACTGCTTGCCCTTTCCCGCACCGTCCAGGGTGGCGGCCTCGTAGAGGTCCTGAGGAATGCCCTCAATGCCGCTGATGTAGATGAGCATATAGTAGCCCACACTGCCGAAGATAAAGGAGGCCGTCATGGCCCAGAATTTCATATCGCTGCCCAGCCACTTGATCTTGTCTCCTCCGAAGAGCTTGACCAGTTCGTTAAGCAGGCCGAAGTCATAGTTAAAAATGTACTGAATCCACATAGTCGCCAGAGCCACAGCGCTGATAATGTTGGGCATGTAGATGGCGGCCCGGAAGAACTTCTTGCCCCGGATGCCGCTGGTGACGGTCACCGCCATCAGCATGGCCAACAGCAGGGTGAACACGCCGCCCACGATCCAGATCACCAGCATGTTCTGCATAGAGACCAGGAAGCTCTGGCTGCTGAAAATTTTCTTATAGTTGCCCAGTCCGAAGAAGCTCCAATCCGCCACGCCGGCAGTAAGGCTCTCTACCTGGAAGAAGCTCATCAGCACCGTGCGGCACACGGGGTAGACGAACATAATCAGCAGTGACAGCACAGCAGGCAGGCAAAACCAGAAGATCATGCTTTTATTTTTTCTCATGCTGCTTTCTCCTTCTCATTCAGGTTAGAAGAAGCAGGCGGCGCCGGGGGCGCCGCCTGCTGTTGCGACATGGCTTAATACAGGGCGTCCACAGCCTTGCAGAAGTCTGCGCCGGTGGCGAACTTGCCCTCGTACAGCTCCACGATGGTGGACTTGAGGCTGGTCTTGAGGTCGTCGCGGGCGTTGAAGCCGTTGCACCAGGTCATCGGAGAATCAGCGGACAGCAGAGTCTCGATGGTGCCGCTCAGATGGGAGGGGGCAGTGTTGCGGGCATCAGCAGGAATCTGGGCGGCGGTGTCTGCCATTTTCTGATCGAACTCGCCGGTAGTCAGGAACATGATGAAGTCAAACGCGGCCTGAGGATTCTCGCTGTACTTGGTGATGGCCAGAGAGTTGGTGCCGGCGTAAGCGGCAGTGGGCTCCGCACCGCCCTCCACAGAGGGATAGTTGAACAGGCCCCAGTTGATCTGGGAACCAGTGGCGTTGTTGACCTCGGCGGTGACGTAGTTGGCACAGACGATCATCGCGGCCTGGCCGAAGCCGATCTTATTCTGGCTGCTGGGATACTCGTCGGGTGCGCCGTCGGCGAAGTAGCCGGCGTTGCGCAGGTCAATAATCTCCTGCGCGGCGGCGACAGCGCCCTCAGAGTCTGCCCAGCCGCCGTTGGCGTCCAGCTCAGTGATGGCGTCTTCACCCAGGTGGCGGACCAGCTGGTGATAGAAAGCGAAGTCGGCGTAGGCGCTGTCCTGAGCGATGGGGGCGATGCCGGCATCCTTCAGCTTCTGGCACACATCCAGGAATTCGGTCCAAGTCTTAGGCTCGGCGGTGACGCCGGCCTTGGAGAAAGCATCCTTGTCATAGAAGATGCCGCCCACCTGGGGCTGCTCGGCAATGGAGTTGAGGAAACCGGCCCACTCCTTCACGGTGTCGTTGAAGCAGGCGTAGCTGAAGCT
>JAAZZJ010000090.1:2359-5184 GCA_014237695.1 Oscillospiraceae bacterium
TAGTTGACGGCTGCGGCCATGTCGGTCAGGTCGTAGGTAAAGTCCTTATAAATGTTGGCGATACGCTGATAGTCGTCCTCAAAGATGTCAAACTTCTCGCCGGACTCCAGGGAAGCGGAGAGAATTTCGTTGACGGAGCGGCCCTTCCACTCCACGCTGATCTTGGCGCCGGTCTGCTCCTCGAAAGCAGCCACGGCCTCCTGGATGACCTTGCCCTGGGGCTCGTCAGAGTTCCACATGGACCACATGGTCAGGTTCACGCCGTCATACTGCTTGCCGGAATCGTTGGGCTGATCGTCGGCAGGCTGGCTGTCGCTGGGCTGCTGGGCAGTGCTGGGCTCCTTGTTGTCGCTGGGCTGATTGCTCGGTTCGTCTCCGCCGCCGCATCCGGCCAGCAGGGACAGGGAGAGGACCAGTGCAAGGAACAGGCTAAGTGTCTTCTTTTTCATTGTTCAACCTCCTGATTTGATGATGGAAATTTTGCGCGGCCGCTCGTTTCGGCCATTTCATTTACATTATATTACGGGTTTCCATAGAAAAGCTAGCCGTTTGTTGTCCTGTTGTTTATATATCGTGCTTTTTTTATTTGTCTGGTTTGTATAAATTGACGAAGTTTTTTGGGCGGAAACTAGACAGTTTTTTATGGGCAATTCCTGTGTGTATGGCGTTTTAACCAAAAAGAGTCAAAAATCAGCCACTATAATTGACGTGTTGCATAATTGGTCAAGAAAATATATGCAATAGGCGGAAAGCTGCTGCTCAAGATTTTTATAAAAACGCCAAAAGGAAAGAAGGTGGAGCTTTGGTCCAGCCGCAGTCAAATACCGTATCAGAAAATTCCTTTCCATTTGCCGGGAAATATGGTATATTGAAACTGTTCTTGGGAAGGCGGTTTGCCGTATCCCCTGGCGCAGTATGTGCAAATCCAGGAGTAATTGATATGAAATAATGCTGAAGCCACGGCGCTCGGTGATTAAGAACCTGTATTCACAGCCGCAGCACGCCGTCTGGGCGGTCTTTTCCCGCCGTATGAGATTCTGCAGCGGCCCCATCCGTGTGCCCGCCTGCGGCGGGCTTAGCGCTAAAAGCGGCGCTGCACGGGAAAATTTCCTTGTCTGACGAGAAAGCTCCTCGTCCATCCGGCGCCTGCGATTATGAATACAGACGCTAAAATCGTATCTTCCGGCCGCAAAAATCCGCCGTAAGATGATGTGGCGTATAGCATTTCTGCGCAGCATTCGCGACTATTGGCAGATCAATCTGCTGGAATGAAGGAACGGTATATGGTAACATTGAAGGATATTTCAAAGAGAACCGGCGTTTCTGCCACGACAATTTCCCGCGTTCTGAACAATGACGAAACGATTGCCGTCAGCGAGGAAACCAAGCGGGCAATCTTTGAAACTGCGTATGAATTGGGCTACATATCACCCCGCCGCAGGAAAAAGCTGGGCAATACGCTGAGAATTGGCGTTGCTGATTGGAAAGTCATTGTAAACCCTGAGCAGGATGAAAACCTGAACGCGCTGAAATTCTTTTCCGAGACAGCGGCACCTGGACAAAAAATTGAATATGTCCGCATGGAGCCGGGAGAAATCGCGGATGTTGACGGGATTTTCGCCTTTGGCGAGTTAACGCCCGATGAAATTTCTCTGCTGCGGAAATCCACCCGGTACATTACCTTTATCAACGGCGGTATGCGGAACGAGGACAGCGATTGCATCCAGGTCAACTTGGACCTGGCCTGGGAGCGGGCGCTTCCTTATATTGCCGGTGCGGACAGCGTAGGATACATCGGCGGGTATTTTCAGGGAGACGGGTATACAATTGGTCTGAAAAGAAACGAGCATGCCCTTTCCCTAATCAAAAAACTGGGGAAATATCAGCCTTCTCAGGTAAAAACCGGAGATTTTACTCAGGCCGCAGGCTGCCGTATGATGCAGGAAATGATCGCGCAGGAAAGCGTCCCGGCGGCGCTGATTATTGGATCGGATATTGTTGCGGCCGGTGTACTCCAGGCGCTGCGGGAAGCTGGAATTACAAGTGGAAAAGACGTTCGCCTGCTGATTTACCAGGATATCCAGTCCACGCAGCTTCCGGCGGGACAGTACGCAATTATGAAAGCATATCCCAATATTCTGTGGAAAAAGGCGATTCAGATGCTGCTGGAGCAGCTTCAGGGCAGAACCGAAACGATTACCACCGTAATTACCCCTAAGCTTTTAATTCAGGACTGAGAAGAGCATCGGAATACATCCCCATCCCTCCGGCGGGAGGCAGCGCACGCAGCTGCCTCCCGCCGGAGGGATGGGGATTGTGCATTTTGTACGAGATTTTCTACGCAATTTGTTCAAAACATATATTAAGTAAAATTTCAGTTAAAATTATTGACAAAGCAACGTCCGTCCCTGTATAATGCAATTCAATTAAAGCCGGTTCTCTGCGGGAAAATACAGATATTTCCGCTGTTCTTCGGCTTGTCCGGAAGAATTTGACGAAGTCCGCACGCAGGCGGGTCAGAAGATTTGCGAGGCAGCGCAGGCCATCCTCCATTATCTCATTTGCAGCAGATGCAAATTCAGATAAAGCGAGATCTGTTCGGAAGAAGTCCATCCAATGAGCCATCAACCAACCAAGAAAAAGGAGAAACCAAACATGAAAAAACACATTCTCGCAGCTCTCATGACTCTGGTCATAACATCCGCGCTGCTCACCGGCTGCGGCGGCCGCGACACGCAGAAGCGCAAGGAGGTCGAGCGCGCGCGCGCGGAGCTGGAGGCGGAGCTCGCGCGGCCCTTGCTGCCGGCCGGCACGAGCCGCAGCTT
>JAAZZJ010000090.1:5194-8703 GCA_014237695.1 Oscillospiraceae bacterium
AGAGCCTGGAGAGTCCCAGCAGGAAACGATTACCCTGAAAATCGGCCACAACTATGACTTCACGACCATCCCCGAGGCTGTCATCTCCGCCGCCGAGCGGCTGGAGAAGCGTTATGCGGAAGAAGGCCGCCCGATTCACATTGAGTTTGAGCGGGATTACCAGCGCATCGACTGGACCGAATACAGCCAGAATCTGATTTTCGCCTATAAAAACGGCAACTGCCCCGATATCTTCCCCGCCAGTGACGTGCCCAACATGGTGGCCTCCGGTATGCTGCTGGATCTTTCCGACCTGAAAACCGATGCGTTTGTAAACGGTGTATTTCCGCCCTTTACTGTGGATGGCGCCGTCTACGCCATGCCCTTTGATCTGCCTGTCCGGGTTATTTACTATAACAAGAGCGTCCTGGTCCGGCACGGCTGGACTCCGGAGGAAGCCGCCGCCCTCCCCGGCAAGGTTGCCTCCGGCGAGTTTACCTGGGAGGACTTCATCCAGCTTTGCAAGGATGTGAAGGCCGACGGCTCCTGCCAGTGGGGGCTTACCCACCGCCCCGGCAACGGACCTGATTTTCTGGACGTATTTCAGACCCTGGGCGGCCGGTATTACGATGAGAACGGTACTCTGGTGTTCGACGAGGAGGCCATGCTGCGTTTCTTCCAGTTCATCTACGACGCCGCGAATACCTGGGAGATCACACCCCATGATTTGAGCCAGCAGGGCTGGCCCGCCATCAACACCATGGCCGGAGACGGTACTGCTTTTGCTTACTACGGACCTATTTTCTCCGCCACGTATGTGGCCGAGGCTGTGGAGAAGGATCCCGAGCAGTTTGCCGAGGACGTGGCCTTCATGATGTTCCCCGCCTCCCAGTACAACGAGGCTCCCTTCGTTATCGCCGCCCCCCAGGGAACGGCCATCAGCGCTGCTACAAAATATCCGGACATCTGCAAGGACCTGCTGGCTGAGCTGGCCGGCAGCTCCTACGACATCCTGGCCGGCCACGCCGACACCATTTTCGCCCTTTCCTCCATCAAGGCTGCCAATGAGCTGGAATCCATCAAGAGCAACCCCATTGTCCGCGACGTGGGCTATATGGCCGATCACGCCATTGCGGTGCCCAGCATAGCCGGAATGGACACCTTTAACGCGCAGCTCCACACGGAGGTTGTCCAGCTGGAGCTGGGTACCATCACCCCTGAGGCTGCCGTTGCCGACATGAAGATTCAGCTGGAGCTGAACCTGGATGCGGACGAGATTATTTTCAAGTAACTTGTATTGCGAAACGACCCGGAGGAGCCGCCGGCTGACGTGGCTCCTCCGGTGGTTTTGAAAGCCAAAGGAGGCTGATAACATGAAGCGGAAAAACAACATCCAAGCATATACCTTTTTGTCTCCTTTCCTGGTTCTGGTCACCATATTGTATATTTTTCCGGCTGTTCTGACGGTCGTCATGGCTTTTACCGATTTGGACAAATCTTTTATCTGGACGTTTGCCGGACTCAAAAATTTTGAGCGGGTTTTCCGGGACCCCAACACCCTGATTATCCTGAAAAACACCGCGGTTTATGTAAGCGTTTGTATTCTGGCTGTCCTGGCGATTGATCTGATGTTTGCCATTTTGACCACGTACTTTATTAAGACGGAGCGGATTTCCAGCTTTTTCAAGGGTGTGCTGATGATTCCCATGATTACCCCGGCGGTGGTTTATTCAGTGCTGTGGATTTGGCTTCTGGGCTCCACCTCCGGCGGCGCGCTGAACCGGATTTATATGTTTGTCAGCGGAGCCGGTTCTCCTGTGAACTGGATCGCAAGCTATCCCATGCAGGTGGTCATCATCGCCAAGCTGGTGACCAGCATTGCCTATGGAACCACGATTTTTTCCAGCGCCATCAACTCCATCCCGGAGAATCAGTTCAAGGCTGCGCGGGTGGACGGGGCAAAGGAATGGGAAGTTGTCAGGTCCATCATTCTGCCCAACCTGCGCTTCCATATCATGTTCATTGCTCTCTGGGAGACCCTTGGCCTGCTCACCGACTATACCACGATCCTTCTGATTACAGACGGCGGTCCAGGCGTAGCCAGCGAGGTGTGGGCCCTCTCGGCCTACCACAAGGCATTTATCAACGGCAAGTACGGCTACGGCGCAGCCATCTCCCTGATACTAATCGCTATGGTGCTGGTGCTGATGATTGCCATCAGCGTCATCAATGCCCGGATGGAAAGGGGGGCGCAGAACGATGCGGCATAAAAATGAAACCCGGCCCGCCTATGAAATGCGGAAGGAGCATATTGCCGCCGCTGCCATGGTACTTCTGTGCCTGCCTATTTTTTTGATCTATGTCTCCTTCTTCTCCCAGGCCTTTTTTGTGGACGGACACTTTTCCGCGCAGAATTTCCGCTTTCTCTATGAAACCATTGTGCTTGGCCAGTATACCGTGCCTGCTATGGGGCCCTCCTTTGCCAATACGGTGCTGTTTACCGCCTGCGTTACCCTGACGGAAGTGGTCATCAGCCTCATGGCCGGCTACGCTCTGAGCCGCATCCAGTTTACCGGCCGTTCCGTTCTGCAGAAGATGCTCCTGCTGCTGCGCCTCTTTCCCGGTGTGCTTCTGCTCATCAGCATCCTCTATATACTGATGGGAATGAAGCTCCTGAACACGATGACGGGCGTGGTGCTGGTCGCCATTGCCCTGCGGCTGCCCGGCTCCACCTTCGTTATCCGGAATTTTTTCAATGATATTCCGCAGGATTTGGAAAATTCCGCCCTGGTGGACGGCTGCAACCGGCTTACCGCCTTCTTTCAGGTGATTATCCATTTGGTGAAGCCGGGCATTGCCTCCATCGGGATGTTCTCCTTTATGAGCGCCTGGTCCAATTATCTGCTTTTTAATACGCTGATTCTCACCGGCAAGGTGCCCGTTATGGCTACCTACCTCAGGACCCTGAGCCTGAACGATCAGATGATTGCAGATTACGGCATCTTCTCCGCCATGGCGCTGGTGTATATGCTGCCGGTACTCCTCTTCTTCATTATTTCTCAAAAGTCCCTTATGAAAGGCGGCTTCTCAGGAGGTAAAGGTATATGATCCGCATTGAAAAGCTGCGCAAGCAGTACGATCCCAAGACCGTGGCCCTGGACGATATGGACCTGGTATTTGAAGATTCCATGTCAAGCGCTCGACATATAAAGGGTAGTTCAACGCAAAAACTGGTTGACCCGTTGCCAGAATAATGTGACCGGGCGGGATATCATACGACTGTGCCTGGGGTGTGATATTTCAGTGAGACAGCACTATAAAGTGGTTATCATACCCTCTGTTACAAGCAGGCACCGTCCTGATATGACCTGAAATGTGTTGAAAGGGACGTTAAACCCAATACAAAAACAAAATGCATAGAAATAAATAATGAAATATATATTAATATGAAACTTGCAATAAATGCGATTTTGGGGCAAAACGTAACGTCATTTTGGATTCAAGTGAATCTGACATGTGAAAAATATCCA
>JAAZZJ010000091.1 GCA_014237695.1 Oscillospiraceae bacterium
CACGTTATAGAGCATGTGGCACTCGGGCTTTTCCGGGGTGCCGAAGTAGGGGGCCACCTTGGCAGGCTCCATCACCACCTCCCCCAGCAGCAGCACACCGGGGCACACGATCTCTGCCGCCAGACGCATCATCCGGGACAAGGTGTGGACCTGGGGCAGGTTCCGGCAGTCGGTGCCCAGCTCCTTCCAGATGTAGGGGATGGCGTCCAGACGGATGACGTCGATTCCCCGGTTGGCTAAGTACAGCATGTTCTCCGTCATATCGTTGAACACCGCCGGATTTCCATAGTTCAGGTCCCACTGATAGGGGTAGAAGCTGGTCATGACGATCTGCCCGTTTTCCAGCTGTGTGAAGCTGCCCGGGGCGGTGGTGGGGAACACCTGGGGCACGGTTTTCTCAAACTCCCGGGGAATGTCCCAGCTGTCGTAAAAGAAATACCGGGAACGGTACTCCGGATCTCCGGACCGGGCCTTCCGGGCCCAGGGGTGGTCCTCGCTGGTGTGGTTCATCACGAAGTCCAGGCAAAGGCGCACGCCGCCCCGGCGGCAGGCGTCGGCCAGCCGCTCCAGATCCTCCATGGTCCCCAGCTCGGGCTGGACAGTCCGGAAGTCGCTGACGGCATAGCCGCCGTCGCTGCGTCCCTTGGGGCTCTCCAGCAGGGGCATCAGGTGGAGGTAATTCACTCCGCACTCCCGCAGGTAGGGCAGTTTCTCCTCCACACCCCCCAGGCTGCCCGCGAAAGCGTTCACATACAGCATCATGCCCAGCATGTCCCGGCGGCGGTACCAGCCGGGATCGGCCTCCCGGCGGCGGTCCTGATCCCGCAGGGCGCGCTTGCGCTCCCGCCAGCAGCGGCGGAGCATCTCCAGAAAATCGTCCAGAGCGGCGGAATCGCCCTGGTACAGCTCCCCGTAGAGCTGGGAAAGCTCCTGACGGCGGCTGTCAAAGCGGCGGTCAAAATCGGTGGCTTTCGGCATAGAAAGCGCCTCCTCGTCTACAATACCCTGCATCCACGTCCGCAGGTGCAGTCTGGCCGGTTTTTTCTGCGGGTCAATTTCCCTTGCCCGCCGGGAAAAATCCTTGCCCATCCGGTGTCCTCCGGCTATGCATACAGGTGCTGGAATCCGGTAAAACCGGCGTTCTCGGGAACAGTATAGCGCACTCCTCCGCAGGCTGTCAAGGCCCCGCGCCTACCGGTCCTTCGGTTTTCCCGTCGCCCGGTTCAGCAGGGCCACCAGACCCCAGATCACCAAGATGACCGTGAAGATGCCCAGCATCCCCTTGCCCATAATCCCCAGGCAGATGAGAATCAACTGTGTGTTCATTGCCGTCTCTCCTTCCTTACAAAACGTTTTCCACCAATGTGATGATGAGCCCCCCGGCGATGACCGAGGCAATCTGTCCGCTGACGTTGGCCCCGGCGGCGTGCATCAGCAGGAAGTTGCCGGGGTCCTCCTCCCGGCCCATCTTGTGAACCACCCGGGATGCCATGGGGAAGGCGGAGATCCCCGCCGCGCCGATCATGGGGTTGACCTTCTTTCGGGAAACCAGGTTCAGTACCTTGGCGAACAGCACCCCGCCCACGGTGTCGAACACGAAGCCCACCAGGCCCAGCCCCAGAATGAGCAGGGTCTGCCAGGTGACGAACCACTCCGCCTTCATCTTGAAGCTGACGCTCAGCCCCAGCAGCAGGGTGATGAGGTTGGCCAGCTCGTGCTGGGCCGACTGACTGAGACTGTCCAGCACGCCGCACTCCCGGATCAGATTGCCGAACATGAGAAAGCCGATCAGCTCCGCGCTCTTGGGGGCCACAGTCCCGGCGATGACGGTGACGAAGATGGGGAACAGGATGCGGGTGGTTTTGGAGACGGCGCTGGGGGCGTACTCCATGCGGATCATCCGCTCCTTTTTCGTGGTGATGGCCCGGATGATAGGCGGCTGGATGATGGGCACCAAGGCCATATAGGAGTAAGCCGCCACCATGATGGCCCCCTGATAGATACTCTGAAAGTAGTTGGCTACGTAGATGCTGGTGGGCCCGTCGGCGGCGGCGATAATAGCCGCCGAGGCCGCGTCCTTCAGGTCGAAGCCCGCCATCACCGCCACCACCAGGGTGAAGAAGATGCCGAACTGGGCCGCCGCGCCGAAGAGGAACATCTTCGGGTTCGACAGCAGCGGGCCAAAGTCGATCATGGCCCCGATGCCGATGAACAGCAGCAGGGGGAACAGCTCGCTGGCAATGCCGGTGTTGAAGAGGGTCTCGATGGCCTCGGTGTGGACCATGGGCAGGTTCACCAGCACCGCGCCGAAGCCCATGGGCAGCAGCAGGGACGGCTCCATCTCCCGCTTCACCGCCAGGTAGACCAGCAGGCAGCCGATGGCGATCATCAGCCCCTGCTGCCAGGTGAAGTTGAGGACGTTGGAGAAAAGGTCGGAAAATATCTCCATGGGGGAATGCCTCCTTTTAGGGCCTGGGGCCCGTTTTTTCCGGAGAGAGCATAAAAAATGAGACTTCCGCGGCGCGCGCATAAAAACGCACCGCGAAAGTCTCATCATTTCAGGCGGGGCCGGGTCTTACCCGTACTGACGGCCGCCGCCGCGCCGGAAGGCGCTGATTACTCCCTCTCACTTGCCCCTATCATATGCTCAAAGCAAGATTTTGTCAAGAGGCTTTTTTCCCTTACTCCCACTCTGTACGGATCGTAAACACCTCCGGCAGGTGGAAAATATCCTCCTTCAAAAACAGGGGGTAGAAATATCCATCCCGCAGACGCGGTAGTTGAATTTCTGGCCATCCGAAACAAAAGGAATGTCCATTTTCTCTTCCTCCGCTCAAAGTATACAAAGTTTCATCCTCCGGGTCCGCGGGCCGGAGGTCACTTCTGCTCGCTTATGTACAGCCCCACCCGGTTTTGAACGAGCGCCACCGTCTCATCCAGGGATTTGTCCCCGGAGAAGTAGGGGCCGCAGGTCTCCAGGACAAGTTTTATCAGCGTTCTATTCCACGTGATGTCGATTTTGTCGATGCTGTTGAAGAAATCCTCGAACCGCCGGACCTCCTCTTCCGTCAGGGGCGGCACGGTGACGCTTTCCCGCATCCCGAATACGAAGGGGAAGATCTCCTGCTTTTCCGTCATGAGCCGATCCTTCTGTTTGTCGTAAAGAGACTTACGGACCGGGATGGCATAATTGTCGTCCGTACCGTCGTCTCGGGGATTCAGGTATGCCATCCGGAGAAACTCCCAGGCCGCCTCCTTGTTCCCGCAGGCGGAGGACATAGCCAGACATGACCCGGCAAACTCGAAGGCGCTGCCCACGCTGCCATCCTCTACAGGATAGCCGACGAAGGCGCATTGTCCGCCATGCTCCGCGTTTCTGGTCGGAAGCCATCTCAGCGTGACGGTCGCCCGGATGTCCAGCATCTGGAGGCCTTTCATGCTCCGCTCCTCGGCTTCCGTCAGCAGCGCCTGCAGGTCTGCGAAAGCGGCGGTCTCCTCGTCCACCTCCTTACTGGTGGGAAACTGGCCGATGAATTCCAGCATGGAGCGGAAACCGGGGCTGTCAAAGGAACACGTTCCCGTCTCCCAGTCCACGTAATCTTCCATAGAGAGGAGCATCAGGCGAGAGGCGACCACCTCCCGGCTAGTATCGAACTCGAAGATCGTAGCGCCCTCCGGCATGGCAGCGAAGGCATCCTGAAGCTCCTGGAAGGTCCAGCTGGTCCGGTCACCCACCTGGCTCGCCGTGCCGAGCAGCGTATCGACCGACACGGCCCCGAAGGCCGCGTAAAGTCCTCCGTTCACCTCGGCGGCCTTCAGCGGAGCCTCCAGCACGCCGTCCCGGCCCAGGTCCGGGTCGTTCTCGATGTAAGGCCACAGGTCCTCCAGATAGCCCTCCTGGATCGACTGATAGTAGGAGACCCCTGCCAGGTCGATGATGTCGGGGACCTGCCCGGCGGCCATCTCTGAGCGCAGCCGCTCATATCCCTGCGCCTTGTCTTCCTCCGAGCCGTAGTAGTCCTTGACGAGGATCTGGATATCATCGTGGGACCGGTTGAACTTGTCCACTGCCTGCCGGTTGAACCAGGCGCCGTCATTGGGAGAGGTCCTGGCATAGATTAGGACCTCCTTGTCAGGATCGATCTCCTGGTTCAGCGTCGGGTCCAGCTCGTCAGGCGTGATCTGCCGCTTTTGGCCGTCCGCAGAGCAGGCGGCAAGCAGAAGGGTCAGAACAGCACAGAGCAGAATGGTATACTTTTTGTATTTTTTCATGACCAATTCTCCTTTTGTAATGTAGTCAAAGGTGCGATCTTTACATTTTACACCAGCAGCCCCACGCCCAGCCCCAGCAGGGCCCCCATGAGGACCTGCAGCGGCGTGTGGCCCATGACCTCCCGGAGGTCGTCGGCAAAGTCCTCCGCCGTCAGCTTCTCCACGTGGGCCAGGAGCTGGTTCACCAGCCGTGCGGTGTCTCCGGCGCTGCGGCGGACGTTGCAGGCATCGTACATCACCACCGCCGAGAGGATCACCGCCAGAGCGAAGTACGGCCCGTTCATACCATAGAGCTTTCCGATGGCGGCGGTGCAGGCCACCGCCAGAGCGGAGTGGCTGCTGGGCATCCCGCCGCTGGAGACGAACAGCCTGGCGTCCAGCCGCCGGGTCATCACGGCCTCCAGGATCACTTTAATCAGCTGGGCCAGAAACCAGGCCAGCAGGGCGCAGTCGATGACCGGATTGGTGGTGAGCATCCCGAAGTACATGGGCTATTTCCTCCTGTCCGCCAGGCTGTCCGCCAGCTCCAGCAAAAATCCTTTGTTCCGGAATCCCGCCACGGCTTCCCTGGCCAGCCGGGTCTCCTCCGCCACCAGTTCCCCGCAGCGCTCCAGACCCACCAGGTCCACGAAGGTCCGCTTGCCCTCCTCCCGGTCGGAACCCACCGGCTTGCCGAACTCGTCCTGATCGGCGATCACGTCCAGCATGTCGTCCCGGATCTGAAAGGCCAGTCCGATGTGCCGTGCGTACTCCGCCGCCTGCTGCCGGACCTCCGGCGAAGCCCCTGCGGCGATACACCCCAGGTACGCCCCTGCCGCCAACAGCGCCCCGGTTTTTCGCAGGCACAGGTCCCGCAGGGACGCCTCGTCATGGGCCAGCCCGTCCATATCCAGCACCTGACCGGCAACCATGCCGTCCCCGCCGCAGGCGGAGGCCAGCGTATGCACCGCCTCGCTCCGCTGCTCCGCGCTCAGTCCCGGCGCGTGGGAGATGAGCCGGAACGCCTCCGCCTGGAGGGCGTCCCCGGCCAGAACGGCCATGGTCTCGCCGTAGACCTTGTGACAGGTGGGCCGCCCCCGCCGGAGGTCGTCGTCATCCATGCAGGGCAGGTCGTCGTGAATGAGGGAATAGGTGTGGACGCACTCCAGTGCCACGCCCAGCGGGAGGGCCCGCCGGGCCTCTCCACCCAAAGCCTCGCAGAAAGCCAGGGTCATCACGGGCCGGACCCGCTTGCCCCCCGCCAGCAGGCTGTAGCGCATGGCCTCCTGTAAACGGCCATAGGGCTTGTTTCGCAAAAAGAGGCTCTGCAGGGCTTCTTCCACGGCGGCGCGGTAGCGGTCGTATTGGACCTGAAACGTCTCCATAGTCATTCCTCCGTATCAAAGGGCAGCTCCACCGGCTCCCCGTCGGGGCCCTTCTGGAGCTTGACCACCTTCTGCTCCGCCTCATCCAGCATGGAGAAACAGGCGGCAGCCAGCCGGGTCCCCTCCTCAAAGAGGGCCAGGGAATCCGCCAGGGCCGCGTCCCCCCGCTCCAGCGCGGAGACGATCTCCTCCAGACGCTTCATATTTTCCTCAAAGCTCTTGGTCTCTTCCTTTTTTCTCGGGCTCATGACGGTTCCTCCTCCGTTATACTTTCTTCCACACGGCACACCAGCCGTCCGTTGGACAGCCGCGCCGCGATTTGGCTCCCCACCGGCGCGTCCTCCGTCCGGCGCAGGGGCTTTCCTTCATTGTTCGTCACCAGGGCGAAGCCCCGGCCCAGGACCTTCAGGGGGCTCATGGCGTCCAGAGACGCCGCCAGGGCGGCCAGCTCCTTCCTGGGCGCTGCCAGCCGGGCCAGGGCGGCGTGGCACAGATCCTTCTGCACGTGGTCCAGCAACAGCCGCTTGTCCTGCACCGCCGCCATGGGGTCGGTGAGGACCCGCTTGCCGGTCAGCTCCGTCAACCGGCGGCGCAGCAGCTCCAGACGCTTCGCCTGACTGCGGAGCATGTGGAGCCGTTGGCTCTGCAGCCGCTCCAGCAGCTCCGCCTGATCGGGCGTAGCCAGCTCCGCGGCATGGGAGGGCGTGGCCGCCCGGACGTCCGCCACGAAATCGGCAATGGTCACGTCCGGCTCATGACCTACGGCAGAGATGACGGGAATCTCCGAATCATAGATCGCCCGGGCCACCCGCTCGTCATTGAATGCCCACAGATCCTCAATGGACCCGCCGCCCCGTCCGGTGATGATGAGGTCCGCCACCCGGTGCCGGTTGGCGTAGCGCAGGGCTCCCACGATCTCCGGCGGGGCCTCCGCCCCCTGGACCCGGACGGGCAGCAGCTTCACCTTTGCCAGCGGATACCGGCGGCGCAGGATACGGATCATGTCGTGGACCGCCGCGCCCGCGGAGGATGTGATGATGGCGATGGTCTCAGGGTACTCCGGCAGTGGCTTCTTATGGGCCTCGTCGAAGAGCCCCTCCTTCCACAGCTTTTCCTTCAGCTGCTCAAAGGCCACGTGAAGGTCCCCCACCCCGTCGGGGCTCAGGGCATCGCAGTAGAGCTGATAGGCCCCGTCCCTCGGGAAGACGCTGACCCGGCCCACGGCCAGGACCTTCATGCCGTTCTCCGGCCGGAACCGGAGGCGCAGGGCCTGTCCCTTGAACATGACGCACCGCAGGGCCCCCTCTGCGTCCTTTAGCGTAAAATAGTGGTGCCCGGAGGGATACAGCTTATAGTTGGAAATTTCTCCCCGAACGCAGACGTTCCCAAACTCGGGGACGCTCTCCAGCACGGCCTTCACCAGATTGTTCAGCTCAGACACGCCATAGATATGCCGCTCCACTTGCTCGCCTCCTGTTGATGAAAATATAAAAAAGGGCGCACCATCGTGCGCCCTTCCGCTGGCATTATTGGTCCTGCGCCTCCCGGTCCGGCGCATCCGAGGGCGGACGTTTGGCCGGCGGCGCGTCCGCCGTCTCACTGCGGACGAAGGTCCCCAGGATGCCGTTGATAAACCGGACGACATCGGGGGTTTCGTACTTCTTGGCGATCTCCACCGCCTCGTTGATGGCCGCGCCGTTGGGGATCTCCGGCATATACAGGATCTCGTACATGGCAAGGCGCATAATGGCCCCCGCCACCAGGGGGATACGCTCAAAGCGCCACCCTTTAGCGTACTTTTCGATATACTGGTCCAGCTCGTACCCGTGGGCGGCGATGCCCTTGACCAGCTTGCAGATATAGGCTTTCTGACTGGGACCGGGCAGCTCGCCGTAAACCTCGTACTCCGGAGCCAGAGACTCGAAATAGGGACTGGCCAGGCGCTGCTCCAGCAGCTCGCCGGCGGTCAGGCCGGTGAAGCTCAGCTCATAGCAGAGATGCATGGCGATCTCTCGGGCAACATTTCTAATCATGGGTGATCCTTTTCTCTCTCAACGCACACAAACCGGCTCTCTCACTGAAAGGACACGCCGCCCACGTGGACGTTGACCGCCTTCACAGGAAAGCCGGTCATGGACTCGATGGCGGCGGACACCGCGCTCTGGATCTTTCCGGCCACCTCGGGGATGGCGTAGCCGTAGCGGATGAGGATGTACACATCCACCACCGCGCCCTCCTCGTCCGCCACCAGACGGACCCCCCGGGTGCCGGACTTCTTGGGGGCGACGTTCATGAGGCCGCTGACGCCCTCCACCTCGGCAACCGCTCCGGCGGACAGGGAGGCCAGCACCTCCTCGGAAATATGGATGCACCCCAGCTCTTCGGGATGGGTCATGTATTCTTTGTTCTCGGACATATGATCTGATACTCCTTCCGGGAAAGTTAAGTTTTAACTTAGTTATTGTATCACCTTTTTTATGAAAATACAACCAGAAATTTCGGAGGCAGAGCTGGATGGTTCCGAGTGGAACAGGCTTGTCCCCGGCGGATTTGCCAGAAGTGTCCGGATAGGTCAATTCAACCCTAAAAAGAATAGGTCAATGCGCCATACTATATTTGGTGATGTTATGACCAGGCTGAAAGAACTCCGCCGGGAGCGGGGATACACACAAATCAAAATGCAGATGCTGACAGGGATCGACCAGAGCGACTATTCCAAGCTGGAGACCGGAAAGCGCTACTATACCTATGAACAGCTGCGCCGCATTGCGCTGGCCCTGGATACCAGCATGGATTATCTGGCAGAGCTGACCGATGATCCCCGCCCTTACCCCCGCAGGAAGCAGAAATGACGGCCGGTCTGCTGGGAAAGTGCCGCGCAGCCCTTTTGGACCTCCTCTTTCCGCCGAAATGCGCTTTCTGCGGCAGGCTTCTGGAGGAGCCGGGGGACGTATGCGGAGACTGCGAAAAGGGCCTCCCGTTCCGGGAAGAGGGAAAGGCCGTCGCCGTCATCGGGGAACAGGAATTTCCCTGCGCGATCGCCCTCTACTATGAG
>JAAZZJ010000092.1 GCA_014237695.1 Oscillospiraceae bacterium
GACCACAGTGGGAGGACCGGGACCGGCTGATCCTGTCCAAGGGCCACGCCTGTCCGATTCTCTACGCGGCGCTGAATGAAAAGGGATATTTCGGCGAGCATGTGGAGCACTTCCATCTTCGGGAGCTGGGCAGCAAGTTCCAGGGGCATCCCGTGATGAACAAGACCCCCGGCGTGGACATGACCACCGGCTCCCTGGGCCAAGGCACCTCCCTGGCCTGCGGCATGGCTCTGGGCGACAAGCTGAAGGGCCGCGATTCCCGGGTGTTCCTCATCGTGGGCGACGGCGAGAGCAACGAGGGCCAGGTCTGGGAGGCCATGGCCTTCGCCAGCGCCAAGAAGCTGGATAACCTGGTGGTCCTGCTGGACTGGAACAAGCGGCAGCTGGACGGCTGGACAGAGGACATCTATCCCATGGGAGACTATGTGGCCAAATTCGAGGCCTTCGGCTTCGACACCGTGAAGGTGGACGGCAACGACGTGGAGGCGGTGGCGGAAGCCCTGGCCAGCGTTCGGCAGGGCGGCGGCAGGCCTCATGCCGTCATTCTGGACACGGTGAAGGGCGCGGGTATCAGGGAGGTAGAGGATACCGCCATGAACCACAGCCTCACCGTCAGCGATGAGCAGTTTGAGAGATGGACCGCCCAGCTGAAAGCCCAGCTGGCAGAACTGGAGGGCTGAGAGATGGCGAAGATCGTATATACAGGAGAAATGGACCCCCGCCTGTGCAAGAGCGTGCTGGGAGAGACCATCCCCGCTCTGGCGGAGCGTGATCCGGACGTCATCTATCTGGACGCGGACCTCATGAGCTGCATCGGCACCGCCAAGTGGGCCCAGGCCCACCCGGACCGGGCGGTCAACTGCGGCATCGCCGAGGCCAACATGGTAGGCGTGGCCTGCGGGCTGGCCTCCGCCGGTTTCAAGCCCATCGTCCACACCTTTGGGCCCTTTGCGTCCCGCCGGTGCTATGACCAGGCGTTTCTCAGCGGCGGCTATGCCAAAAACGACATCACCATCATCGGCACCGATCCCGGCGTCACCGCCACCATGAACGGCGGCACCCATATGCCTTTTGAGGACGTGGCCCTGTACCGGGCCCTGCCGGGGTCCACGGTGATCGACGTCACCGACCCCGCCCTGCTTGCCAGCGTGCTGGGCCAGTGCGTAGACCGCCCCGGCGTGAAGTTCATCCGTGTGGGCCGGAAGCAGTACGCCAAGGTCTACGAGGATGGCAGCGAGCTGCCCATCGGCAAGGCCGTGACCCTCCGGGAGGGGACCGACATCGCCATCTTTGCCGCCGGCATCATGGTCCACGAGGCCATGCAGGCCGCCAGGACCCTGGAGGCCCAGGGCGTCAGCGCGGCGGTGATCGACATGTTTACCATCAAGCCTCTGGACGAGGAGGCCGTAGAGGCTTGGGCGAAGAAGTGCGGCGCGGTGCTGGCGGCGGAGAACCATAACAAATACGGCGGTCTGTGGTCTGCTGTCAGCGAGGTGCTGGCGCAGAAGTGCCCCGTCCCCGCAGGCTATGTGGCCGTGGAGGACGAGTTCGGCGAGGTAGGCCCTCAGGGATACCTTCAGGAGCGCTTCGGCCTTACCGCCGCTCACATCGTAGAGCAGGCCAAGGCCGTTTTGGCGAGGAAGTAAGGCTATGAAGCTGAGCTTTGGATTCGGCGCGGGGACTCAGGAGGCAGAGGTTCCGGAGGGGAACCTTCTGGGCGTCCTCCACGCCAACGAGGTGGCGCTGGGCCTCACCGGGGAGGCGGAGGTCCGGCGGGCTCTGGCCGAGCCCATCGGCGCCCCCCGGCTGGGGGAGATCGTGAAGCCCGGAGAGAAGATCGCCATCGTCACCAGCGATATCACCCGGCCCATGCCCACCTATAAGGTGATGCCCGCCCTGCTGGATGAGCTGTACGCGGCGGGGGTAAAGGGGGAGGACATTACACTGGTGTTCGCCCTGGGCAGCCACCGGAAGCATACGGGCGAAGAGCGGAAGCATCTGGCCGGAGAGCGGGCGTGGAGCGAGATCGCCTGTGTGGACAGCGACCCCGCGGACTGCGTCCGCATGGGGGTCACCGCCGCCGGAACGCCGGTGGATATCACCCGGGTCGTGGCGGAGGCGGACCGGCGGATCTGTTTGGGGAACATCGAGTACCACTATTTCGCCGGATATTCCGGCGGGGCCAAGGCCATCATGCCGGGGGTGTCCACCCGGGACGCCATCCAGTCCAACCACGCTATGATGGTCCGGCCGGAGGCCTGCGCCGGGGCTCTGGAAACCAATCCCCTGCGGATGGATATTGAGGAGGCCGGGGCTGTCTGCGGCATCGACTTTATCCTCAACGTGGTCCTCAGTGAGCATAAGGAGATCATCCGGGCGGTGGCGGGCCATCCCGTGAAGGCCCACCGGGCCGGATGCGCCTTCCTGGACGCGCTGTATCTCAAGGAGCTGCCTCAGGGGGCGGATATCGTTCTGGTCAGCCAGGGCGGCGCGCCCAAGGACCTGAACTTGTACCAGACCCAGAAGGCCCTGGACAACGCCCGCCATGCGGTGAACCCCGGCGGCGTCATTGTATTGATTGGTTCCTGCAAGGAGGGACTGGGGGAGCGGGTCTTCGAGGAGTGGATGACCAAGTCCGCGTCTCCCCAGGCCATGATTGAGCGCATTGGCCGGGATTTCCAGCTGGGAGGCCACAAGGCGGCCGCCATCGCCATGACACTGGAGAAAGCGGACGTGTATCTGGTCAGCGATCTGGAGCCGGAGTTTGTCCGGTCTATTTTCCTTACGCCCCAGCCGTCTGTGCAGGAGGCGCTGAATAAGGCTTTTGAGAAACTGGGGCCGAAGGCCACGGTGCTGGCGATGCCCTACGGCGGGTCCACTCTGCCGCGAATTGTGAAACAATAAGGAGAAAAACCATTATGGATTACGCAAAGGAATCCCTCCGCCTCCACGAGCAGTGGAAGGGGAAGATCGAAGTGATTACCACTGTGCCCGTGGAGAGCAAAGAGGACCTCAGTCTGGCCTACACCCCCGGTGTGGCCCAGCCCTGCCTGGAGATCCAGAAGGATGTCAACAAGAGCTACGAGCTGACCCGCCGCCACAACCTCTGCGCCGTCATCACCGACGGCTCCGCCGTGCTGGGTCTGGGCGACATCGGCCCCGAGGCCGGTATGCCCGTCATGGAGGGCAAGTGCGTACTGTTCAAGGCCTTCGGCGGCGTGGACGCTTTCCCTCTATGCGTGAAGACCCATGACGTAGACGAGTTTGTCAACGCGGTGTATCTCATGTCCGGCAGCTTCGGCGGCATCAATCTGGAGGATATTGCCGCCCCCCGGTGCTTTGAGATCGAGCGGAAGCTGAAAGAGAAGTGCGATATCCCCATCTTCCACGACGACCAGCACGGCACCGCCGTCATCACCCTGGCGGGCCTGACCAACGCCCTGAAGGTGGTGGGAAAGAAGAAGGAAGATGTGAAGATCGTCACCTCCGGCGCGGGCGCGGCGGCGGTGTCCATCGTGAAGCTGCTCCTCTCCGCCGGGTATCAGCACGTGACCATGTGCGACCGGAAGGGCGCCATCTACGCGGGCCGGGACGGCCTCAACTGGATCAAGGAGGAGATGGCCCAGGTAACCAACCTGGAGAAGAAGGCCGGTTCTCTGGCTGATATGCTGGTGGGCGCAGACGTGTTCATCGGCGTCTCCGCTCCCGGCACCGTCACCACGGAGATGGTGAAGACTATGAACAAGGATTCTGTCATCTTCGCCTGCGCCAATCCCACCCCGGAGATCTTTCCGGAGGATGCCAAGGCCGGCGGCGCGGCGGTGATCGCCACAGGCCGCAGCGATTTCCCCAACCAGATCAACAACGTGCTGGCCTTCCCCGGTATCTTCCGTGGGACCTTCGACGTGCGGGCCAGCGATATCAACGAGGAGATGAAGGTTGCCGCCGCCAACGCTCTGGCGGAGCTGATCTCCGATGAGGAGCTGAGCGCGGACTATATCATCCCCAAGGCATTTGACAAGCGGGTAGGCCCGGCGGTGGCCAGGGCGGTGGCCGAGGCGGCACGGAAGTCCGGCGTAGCCCGGATCTGAGGGAGGATTTTGGATATGTTTGATCCCAAGACTGTCAAGCTGGGCATCGCCCCTATTGGCTGGTGCAACGACGATATGCCGGAGCTGGGTGCGGAGAACACCTTCAGGCAGACCGTCAGCGAAATGGCGCTGGCCGGGTTCACCGGATGCGAGATCGGCAACAAGTACCCCAGCGACCCGGCGGAGCTGAAAACCCAACTGGATCTGCGGGGGATGCGGATCGCCAGCCGGTGGTTCTCCTCCTTCCTGATTACAAAGCCCTACGAGGAAGTGGAGGCGGATTTTGTCCGGGAGCTGGAGTTCCTGGCTGCCGTGGGTGCTGACCGGATCAACGTCAGCGAGCAGAGCTATTCCATTCAGGGACAGATGGATACGCCGGTGTTTACCGGCAGTCACAAGCATGTGATGGATGAGCGGGAGTGGGACCTGCTGTGCGGCGGCCTCAACAGGCTGGGCAAGGCCGCCGCGGACCGGGGCTTCAAGCTGTGCTTCCATCACCATATGGGTACTGTGGTCCAGACGGCGGAGGAGACGGACCGGATGATGGCCAACACCGACCCCCGGTACGTGTTCCTGTGCTATGATACCGGCCACTTCACCTTCGCCGGGGAGGACCCGCTGGCGATGCTGAAAAAATATGTGGACCGGATTGGTCATGTACATCTGAAGGATATGCGGCTGCCCGTAATGGAGGAGGCCAGGAAGAATCACTGGAGCTTCCTTCAGGCGGTGCGGAATGGGGCGTTCACTGTCCCCGGCGATGGAAACGTTGATTTTGATCCTGTATTTAAGGTGCTTTCTGACGCCGGATACCAGGGCTGGCTTCTGGTGGAGGCAGAGCAGGACCCCGCCAGGGCGGATCCGCTGCTCTACGCGCAGAAGGCCAGGGCGTATATTCGGGAACATACCGGGCTGTGAGTGCGAGGAGAAACAGATATGACCTATTTTAACAGAAACGCGGAACTGAAGCCGGGATACAATACCTACATCGATACCTCTGTGGACGATATGGGGACCCAGATGGACGTGGGCCTGCTGGTGATGGAGGATGGAGATACCTTTATTTTTGAGGAGCCTTTGAAGGAGATCGCCGTGCTGCTCTTCGCCGGGAAGGTGACTTACCGCTGGAACGGGGAAACCGCAGAAGCGGAGAGGCCCGACTGCTTCCATCACGAGGCTTACTGCCTGCTGGCCTGCAAGGGGACGAGGATCGAGCTGACGGCCCACGGGCACAGCGAGCTGTATATCCAGAAGACCCTCAACGAGCGGGACTATACGCCTGTGATGTATACCCCTGAGACCATCCAGACCCAGCACGCGGGAGCCAACGGAGAACTGCTGGGGGCCATGCGGCGGGAGATCAAGACCTTCTTTGACTACGAAAACGCCCCCTTCTCCAACATGGTGCTGGGGGAGGTGCTGAACTTCCCCGGAAAGTGGTCCTCCTATCCGCCCCACCACCATCCCCAGCCGGAGGTATATTTCTACCGCTTCGACTACCCGGACGGCTTCGGCGCGGGCTTCGCCAACGGGGAAATTTATAAAACGGGCCACAACGGCCTGGCGGTCATCAACCACGGCTTCCACTCCCAGACCGCCGCGCCGGGATACGCCATGTGCTACGCCTGGGGCATCCGGCATCTGGAGGGGGACCCCTGGAAAAAGACCCGCATCGACGACCCCGAACACGCCTGGCTGTGGAAGCCGGACGCAAACGACCACATCTTTCAGGGATAAGATTTTTTCATGTACGGATTTGTGCTGCTGCTGCCATTCCTGCTCATAAGATTCGGACTGCTGGTCCGTCTGGACCGGGAAGCGGTGTCCCGCGCGGCGTATTTCGCGCCGGTGCGGGGAGGGGAGCGGACCGCTTACTGGGTTTATCAGATCAGCAGCGCGGGGATACTTCTTGCTCCGTTCTTTTTGAAGGTTTCCGCCATGTTTTCGTGGCAGATGGTTCTGGGGCTGATCTGCTATGTTGGAGGACTCTGCCTGTGCGCGGCCTCCATAGCGGGCTTTGCCGCTCCTGATGCAGCGGGTCTGAATACGAACGGCATTTACCGGATTTCCCGCAATCCGATGTATGGTTCTTATTTTATCTGCTTTATGGGAATGGCTCTGCTGACCCGCTCGTGGATCCTGTTCGGGCTGACGGCGGTTTTCCAGATTTCCGCCCATTGGATCATTCTTGCGGAGGAAAGATGGTGCCTTGAGAAATTCGGGGAGCCTTATGAGCGGTACATGAAAACGGTGCGGCGTTACATCTAATCAATTATCGGTAAGGAGGACTTGAGGAAACGTGAAAACCATTCGACTGACCATGGCGCAGGCCCTGGTCCGGTTCCTGGAGAACCAGTACATCAGTTATGACGGTATCGAGCATCCCTTTGTGGAAGGCGTCATTATGCTTCCCGGCCACGGCAATGTGGTGGGTCTGGGTCAGGCTCTGGCCCAGGAGGCCCATCGGATGCAGGTCTGGCAGGGCAAGAACGAGCAGGGCATGGCCCACACCGCCGTGGCCTTCGCCAAGCAGTGCAAGCGGAAGAAGATCATCGCCGTCACCTCCTCGGTAGGCCCCGGCGCGGCCAACATGGTCACCGCCGCCGCCACCGCCACCGCCAACAACATCCCCGTGCTGATCCTGCCCGGCGACGTGTATGCCTGCCGCCAGCCCGACCCCGTCCTGCAGCAGGTGGAGCAGACCTATGATCTGAGCCTGTCCACGAACGACGCGTTCCGGCCTGTGTGCCGGTACTGGGACCGGGTGGTCCGTCCCGAGCAGCTTATGAGCGCCATGCTCAGTGCCATGCGGGTGCTGACCGATCCGGCCAACACCGGCGCGGTGTGCGTGGCCATGCCCCAGGACGTAGAGGGCGAGGCCTACGACTATCCCGAGAGCTTTTTTGCCAAACGGGTTCACCGTCTGGCACGGCGGGAGCCGGAGGCGGAGATCATTGCCGAAGCGGCGGAGATCGTCAGGAACGCCAGGCGTCCCATGCTCATCTGCGGCGGCGGCGTGCGGTACAGCGAGGCCCATGAGGAGTTCAGGAAGTTTGCCGAGACCACCGGCATCCCCTTCGCGGAGACTCAGGCGGGCAAGAGCGCTATCGTCTGGGACCATCCCCTGAATCTGGGCGGCGTAGGCGTGACGGGCTGCTCCGCCGCCAACGAGATCGCCAGGGAGGCGGACGTGGTCATCGGCGTGGGTACCCGGTACACCGACTTCACCACCGCCTCCAAGTGGCTGTTCCGTGAGGATGCCAGGTTCATCAATATCAATGTCTCCGAGTTCCAGGCGCTGAAGCTGGACGCGCTGCCGGTGGTAGCCGACGCCAAGCGGGCTCTGCCCGCCCTGCTGGCGGCTGTGGGGGGATACCAGGCTCCCTATACCACTGAGGTCGCCGAGGCCCGGGGCCGCTGGCAGAAGGAGCTGGACCGGCTGGACGCCATTGCCTTCGGCGAGGGCTATGTGCCGGAGATCAACGACGCCAACGCGGAGTCCGCGTTCCGCTTTGCCCGGGATCTGGACGCCAGCCTCACCCAGACAGAGGTGCTGGGGTGCATCAATCACTGCATCAATCCCGAGGACGTGGTCATCGGCGCGGCGGGCTCCCTGCCCGGCGATATGCAGCGCATGTGGCGGCCCCGGGCGGTGGATACCTACAACATGGAGTACGGCTACTCCTGCATGGGCTATGAAATCTCCGGCGCGCTGGGCGTAAAGTACGCCATCGGCGATAAGGACGTGTATGCCATGTGCGGTGACGGCAGCTTCATCATGCTCCACGCCGAGCTGCTGACGGCTGTGCAGGAGCATAAAAAGATCAATATCTGTCTCTTCAACAATGCCAGCTACGGCTGCATCAACAATCTCCAGGTGGGCCACGGCAACGATACTCTCTGCACCGAGCTGCGCTGGCGGGGTGAGGACGGGAAGTTCTCCGGCGCGTTTATGCCGGTGGACTTCGCCAGGATCGCCGAGGGCTACGGCTGTAAAGCCTATACCATTCACAGCCTTTCCGAGCTGAAGGACGCCATCGCCGACGCTAAGAAGGTGGAGGGCGTGCCGGTGCTGTTCGACATCCGGGTGCTGCCCAAGTCCATGACCGACGGCTACGGCGCCTGGTGGCGTGTGGGCGACACAGCGGTTTCCGAAAACCAGCGGAATCTGGACGCCTATCAGGATCATCTGGCCCATGTGAAGGACGCAAGAAAGTATTAATAAAGAGGAGATAACACCATGCTCAAAATCGGCATCATCGGCTGCGGGGCCATCGGGAAGGACCACTGCCGCCGGATCATTGAGACCGTTCCCGGTGCAACCGTGGTTGCTGTCAGCGACTATGTGGCTGCCGCCGCCGACGAGACGGCGGCCAGGTACGGCATCCGTTCCTTCGGGAACGACTGCGACGGCATGATCGCAGACCCCGAGGTGGAGGCGGTGGTCATCACCTCCATCGACCCC
>JAAZZJ010000093.1 GCA_014237695.1 Oscillospiraceae bacterium
CTCAGTGGGGCATCAAGGGCCGGCTGCTGCTGGTGATCCTGTATATCCTCATGCGGGTACCCTACACTGCCATTTACCTGCTGGACTTCTTTTCCACTCTCTCCCGCACCTATGAGGAGGCGGCTTATCTGGACGGATGCAGCGGACCCAAGACCTTCCTGAAGATTATGCTGCCCCTGGTGCAGCCGGCTGTGGTCACCGTGACCATCTTTAACTTTATGTCCGTGTGGAACGAGTTTTTCATGGCTCTGATCTTTACCACCAGCGAATCCACCTATCCCGTGGGCGTAGGACTGCTGAATATCATCAATTCCATGAAGTATACCGGCAATTACGGCGGCATGTTCGCGGCGGTTATCATCGTGTTCCTGCCCACCTTCCTGCTGTATATCTTTATGTCCGAAAAAATCATTGCCGGCGTCACTGGCGGCGGCGTTAAGGGCTGAGCCCGTCTGGAGGAAACTATGAGCGAACAGCGTAATACCGGCCGCGTAACCATCCCCACCGACACAGACGTAGTCTCCGAGACCCTGGAGCTGGTGAAGCGCTGGGGGGCGGACGCCATCCGGGACTGCGACGGCACCGATTACCCCGAGGAGCTGAAAGGCGTAGACGCAAAGGTCTATTCGACCTATTACACCACCCGCAAGGACAACGCCTGGGCCAAGGCCAACCCCGACGAGGTCCAGCAGTGCTACATTATGACGGGCTTCCACACCGCCTCCGGCGGCCCCCTGTCCATCTCCCTGATGCAGGGCATCAGCCGGGAGCTGATGGAGCCCAACACCCGGGACGACGTCAAACGCTGGTGGGAGGTCATGGACCGCACTGCGGGGGAACCCCTGCCGCCCGATGCCTGGCGGTACGACGGTGAGACCGGCTGCGTGGTCATCGACGCCCCGGAGGCGTTTCACGACTATACAGTGAGCTTCCTGGCCTACCTCATCTGGGACCCGGTCCACATGTACAACGCCGTTACAAACGACTGGAAGGACTTCGAGCATCAAATCACCTTTGACGTCCGCCAGCCGAAGACCCACGAGTTCACCATGAAGCGGCTGCGGAAATTCATTGCGGACCACCCCTATGTGGACGTGATCCGCTACACCACCTTCTTCCACCAGTTCACCCTGGTCTTCGACGAGCTGAAGCGGGAGAAATATGTGGACTGGTACGGCTACTCCGCCAGCGTCTCCCCCTACATTCTGGAGCAGTTTGAAAAAGAGGCCGGCTACCGGTTCCGCCCCGAGTTCATCATCGACCAGGGCTACTACAACAACCAGTACCGGGTGCCCAGCAAGGAGTTCAAGGACTTCATGGCCTTCCAGCGCCGGGAGGTGGCGAAGCTGGCCAAGGAGATGGTGGACATCACCCACGAGCTGGGCAAGGAAGCCATGATGTTCCTGGGGGACCACTTCATCGGCACCGAGCCCTACATGCCGGAGTTCGCCTCCATCGGACTGGACGCGGTGGTGGGCAGCGTGGGCAACGGATCCACCCTCCGCCTCATCTCCGACATCCCCGGGGTGAAGTATACCGAGGGCCGGTTCCTGCCCTACTTCTTCCCCGACACCTTCCACGAGGGAGGCGATCCCGTCCGTGAGGCCAAGGAAAACTGGGTCACCGCCCGCCGGGCCATCCTCCGCAAGCCCATTGACCGCATCGGATACGGCGGCTATCTGAAGCTGGCCTGCCAGTTCCCGGACTTCATCAGCTACGTGGAAAGCGTCTGTAAGGAATTCCGTGAGCTGTACGCCAATATCGATGGCGGCACGCCCTACTGCGTCAAGCGTGTGGCAGTCCTCAACAGCTGGGGCAGGGCCCGCTCCTGGGGGTGCCACATGGTCCATCACGCGCTGTATCAGAAGCAGAATTATTCCTATGCCGGGATCATTGAGGCGCTGTCCGGCGCGCCGTTTGACGTGGCCTTTATCAGCTTTGACGATCTCAAGAAGGACCCGCATGTCCTGGACGGCGTGGACGTTGCCGTCAACGTGGGCGACGGCGATACCGCTCACACCGGCGGCGCGGTCTGGGAGGACCCGGAGATCACGGCGGCCATCAAGGCGTTCGTCTGGAACGGCGGCGGCCTGATCGGCGTGGGCGAGCCCTCCGGCCACCAGTACCAGGGCCGGTATCTCCAGCTTGCCGGCGTGCTGGGCGTGGAGAAGGAGACAGGCTTCACCCTGGGCTACGACAAGTACAACTGGGAGGAGCATCCGGACCACTTCCTGCTGGCGGACTGCACGGGTCCCGTGAACTTCGGCGAGGGCAAAAAGTCCATCTACGCCCTCCCCGGCACGGAGATCCTGGTCCAGCGGGACAAGGAAGTCCAGCTTGCGGTAAACAGTTTCGGCGAAGGCCGGGCGGTATACCTCTCGGGGCTGCCCTATTCCTTTGAGAACAGCCGCCTTCTCTACCGGGCTATCCTCTGGAGCGCCCGCGGAGAGGAAGAGCTGCACAAATGGTTCTCCTCAAACTTCAACGTGGAGGTCCACGCCTTCCTGCAAAGCGGCAAATACTGCGTGGTGAACAACACCTATGAGCCTCAGTCCACCACGGTCTACACCGCCGGCGGCAGCTTCCCTCTGGACTTGGAGGCCAATGAGATCCGGTGGTATGAGATCAAATAGGGAGCGCCGTCATGAGACATATCATCACCGAGGAGTTTTTGCGGCGGGAGCTGGACTCCTGCCGGGAAAAGATTGACCGCCTGCTGCCCCGCTTCCAGGACTGCTTTCCGGCCGCCAACACCGAGGGCCTGGTCTATCCGGCGGAGTACGAAAACTTTGAGTGGACGACCTCCTTCCTGTCCGGAATGCTATGGCTGCTCTATGAGCATACCGGAGATCCCGGTTATCTGCCGGTACTCCAGAAGCACCTGGACAGCTTCTTCCACAGGGTAGAGGACCCCGGCTATCTGGACACCCACGATCTGGGCTTCCTCTACTCCCTGTCCTGCTACCCCGCGGTCCTGCTGCGGAAAGATCCTCGGGCGGAGGAGTGCTTCCTCAAGGCGGCCCAGGCGCTCCGCCGCCGCTGCTTTCCCCAGGCGGGCATCATCCAGGCCTGGGGCGACCTGGAGGACCCGAACAACCGGGGGCGGATGATTATTGACTGTCTGCTTAATCTGCCTCTGCTGTATCAGGCCGCCCGGCTCACCGGAGACCGGACCTATTGGGAAATGGCCTACAGCCACGCCAAACAGGCCCGGAAGTATCTGGTCCGCCCGGACAGCACCACCTACCACACCTATTACATGGATGTGGACACCGGCGCGCCCCGCTTCGGGCGGACTGCCCAGGGCTACAGCGACAGCTCCTGCTGGGCACGGGGGCAGGCCTGGGGGGTATACGGCTTCGCCCTGAGCTTCCGGCATACCGGAGACCGGAGTTTCCTGGACACCGCCTGCAAGCTGCTGGATTACTACCTGGAGCGCCTGCCGGAGGACGGAGTGTGCTATTGGGATCTGTGCTTTACCCAAGGCGATGAGCCCAGAGACAGTTCCGCCGCCGCCATTGTCTGCTGCGGCATTCTGGAGCTGCTCAAGCACCTGCCCCTGTTCCACCCCCGCCGGGAGGCCTATGAGGAGGCGCTGGTACACACGCTGCGCTCCCTCTCCGAGCGCTATACCACCTGGAACATGCCCGGCGCCGACGGCCTGCTGCTCCACGGCGTCTACTCCAAGCCCGACGGCCGGGGAGTGGATGAGTGTACCATCTGGGGCGATTACTACTACATGGAGGCCCTGTTCCGCCTGCTCTACGGCGGCTGCGGCTATTGGTATTAAAGCGATGACGCATTCCGGACTGTCCATCCGCCAAAATCCCCTCAGAACCCGTGCCGATGTGGAGGAAGCCCTCCTTCAGATATTGGAACCGGTGAAGGATCGCTTTACAGAGGGGTGCGCCGGGCTGCACCTGGGGGACTTTGCCGCCCATTACGGGGAGGGGGCCGCCCATATGGAGGCCTTCTCCCGGATGCTGTGGGGTCTGGCCCCTCTGTGGAGCCAGGGCGGAGGCATGGAGTGCCTTCCCCTGTTCCGCCAGGGTTTAGTCAACGGCACGGACCCGGACCATCCGGCCTATTGGGGGCCTGTCCGGGACTATGACCAGAAAATCGTGGAGATGGCGGCCATTGCCGTAACGCTGATGCTCTGCGGAAAAAAATTGGCCCTCTCTTCCCAAGAGGCCAAAAACCTCCACCGCTGGCTTGCCGGCGTGGAGGGACGGGCTCTTCCCCAGAATAATTGGCTCTTTTTTCGTGTGCTGGTCCAGGCCGCTTTCCGGCGCATGGGCTGGGATTGGGACCGGCGGCAGCTGGAGGAGGACCTGGCCCGGCTGGACGGATGGTATCTGGGAGAGGGATGGTACTGTGACGGTCAGCCCTCCCAGGTGGACTACTACATCCCCTTCGGAATGCACTATTACGGTCTGCTCTACGCCCATTTCATGGGGGAGGAGGACCCGGTCCGCAGCCGCCGCTTCCGGGAGAGAGCGGCCCGGTTTGCCCGGGATTTCCTCTACTGGTTTGAGGATAGCGGCCGGGCGGTCCCTTTCGGGCGCAGCCTGACGTACCGCTTCGGCCAGAGCGCCTTTTTCTCCGCTCTGGCGCTGGCCGGGGTGGAGACGGTCCCCTGGGGTGTGATGAAATCCCGGGTGCTGGGCAATCTGCGGGACTGGTTCGCTCAGCCCATTTTCTCCCCCGACGGCCTGCTTACCGTGGGCTACGCCTACCCCAATCTGTGCATGAGCGAAAATTACAACGCTCCCGGCTCCCCCTACTGGGCCCTGAAGACGTTTCTGTGTCTGGCCCTGCCGGAGGATCACCCCTTCTGGCAAGCTGGGGAAGAGATTCCCGTCCTGGACTCTTTGCACGCCCTGCCGCAGGCCCGGATGCTCATTGCCCGGTCCGGGGAGCAGGTGCAGCTGTTTCCGGCTGGGCAGAGCTGTGTCTGCCAGCTGGGACAGGTGGGGCCAAAATACGAAAAACTGGTCTACTCCAGCCGCTTTGGTTTCTCCGTCCCCCGTGGGGACAGCTTGGAGGAGGGCGCCTTTGACAGCTGTCTGGCTGTCAGCGAGGCAGGAGAGGATCACTGGCGGACGCAGCGGGGATTTGACGCCTGGACAGTGTCGGAGACCCAAACCTGGCGGCGCTTCTCGCCCATGCGGGGGGTGTGGGTGGAGGTCACGGTGACCCCCTGCTTTCCCAGCCACCGCCGGGACTATATCATTACCACGGACCGCCCCATTGACGCGGCGGACGGCGGCTTTGCCATACCGGCGGAGCATGCCGGGCTCCGGTACCGGGAGGACATGGTGGAGTGGTCCGGGGAGGGCGTTACCGCCCGATTCCCCTGGGGTGTCAGCGGCATCCGCTGTGAGAAGGGCGGCGGAAGGCCGGTGCTGGTCAGCCCATGGCCCAACACAAACCTGCTCGCCCCGTTCACCCGTATCCCCATCATCCGCTGGCGGCTGGAGCCGGGTACCCACCGGCTGACCACCCTGGTAACAGGCAGTCTGCCCGGAGCCTGAACATTCTGCATTTCCCGGGGAGGCTCTGATGAAATCTCCATGCGCATCTTCACGCCGGAAACTTCCGCCGGCACGCGCTGATTTCATCAGAGCTGACAATGGAGGTATATATCGACCGCTCGCTGGTGGAAGGTTAACGACAGCAAGTCCATCAGTATGCGCTCCTACAGCGCTTTTGACTCACAGGGGCTCTCTGGAGGCAGACGGGGAGAGCATGGTTGAGGAACTGTATGTTGCAGAAATGAATTCGATCTGCATGTAAAATAGAAATGCCGCGATTCTCTTCCGATGTTGGGAATGAGATCGCGGCGTTTCTGTAAACTGTTTCAGGCTTCCCACAGGCATAGGTGCAGAGCCACACATCCATTTTCCTTAAACGGCACACCCTCCTGACGAAGACGTTCCGGCTGTTCAAGCCATCCCGGCACAGTCCTCCCGGCATGATTGACTACCCGATGGCAGGGGTATTCTCCATACTGCTGGGCTGTACTGAGAATTTTGCCCACCAGCCGGGCGTTCTTCTCTCTGCCAGTCAAACGGGCGATCTGTCCGTAGGTCGCCACTTTGCCTGGTGGAATCTCCTCAACTACAGAGAGGATTTCGTAAATCAGTCCTTTATCCATCACAAATTATTCAGCCATACCTTTATAATTTTTATTATGAATTTATCCACTTTTATATTCGACATCCTCGAAAATCGGTAAAGTTCGACGGTTAAGCTATGGTGTGGACAGCATTGTCGTCTTTGGCGGGCGACAGCCCGCCTGCATCCTCCGCCTTGCCACACCATATTTTCCCTCGCCTCCTTTTTACCGATTCTCAAGTGCGTCGACTATATAACCATGAGCGCATCCAGTTGAAGACTGGAGAGACGCCGCTTACGCGACGCCTCTCCGCTTAAAACATAATATTTCCTGCCAGGGACCTTTTGTTTATTGTACATTTTTACTGTTCAGTTCACAGGAGAGGTCCTTCTTATTGCAGGCGGTACACCGCGCAGGCGTGGGGCTGCAGCCGGGCGGAAAGGCCGGTCTCCCGGAGGGGCAGGGCCGCGCCGGTCCAAAGTTCCGTTCCGGCGGAGGCGGGAAGCTCCAGCTCTTCCCAGGACGCCCCCACCGGAGCGGGTTCATCGGAGAGATTGAAGAGGGCGGCGTACCGCGCCCCCGTCCGGAGGTCCGACCCGGTCCAGACTGCCTTATCCCCGTCCCGGAGGATCTGCCGGGCTTTGCAGGGCAGCATGGCCAGCACCTCCCGGTTGGTCAGCAGGGACAGGGTCCATTCATCCAGCTTTGTCAGCTCCGCCCCCAACATCAGGGGGGAGCCGAACAGACACCACAGGGTCACCATGGTTCGCTGCTCGTCCCGGGTAAACCGGGTGGAGCGCTCCTCGCCGAAGCCTTTGCCCAGCCGTCCCAGAGGCAGCATGTCGCAGTCCGGCCAACAGCCCGGCTCCACATGGTCCTGCCACAGCTCGCAGCGGTAAAACATGGCCTTCAGAAGAGGCCAGTCGTCCCAGAAGTCGTCGGTGATGCGCCACATATTCGCGTGCTTTTTATAGTGCCACGCCTTGTCCGGCAGCGCCGGGCCCGGGGACAGGGACAGCACCATAGGCCGCCCCTGCTTCTCAATGGCCCGGGAGAGCATCTCGATCTCATGCTTCCCGGCGTAGGCCCTGGGACTGTACTCCTCCAGGTTGTCCGTGTTGCAGATGTCGTCGCATTTGATGAAGTCCACTCCCCAGGAGGCGTACAGCCCGATAAGAGAATCATAGTAGGCCTGCCCGGCCTCTCCCTCCCGCAGGCCGTACATATCCGGGTTCCAGCGGCACACGGAGGCGGGGTCCGCCGCCAGGTCCGCTGTCAGGGCGCTGCCCTTGATTCCGGTGTGGGCGTGGGCGGCGGAGCGGGGGATGCCCCGCATGATATGGATGCCGAATTTCAGCCCCAGGCTGTGAACGTACTCCGCCAGGGGACCGAAGCCCCGGCCTCCCGCAGAGGAGGGAAACCGCTCCGGGTCCGGCAGCAGGCGGCCGTATTCATCCATCTCCACCGCCCCGAAGGGGATGTACTGGAACCGGTCCCGCATGGAGCCGGCTTTGTGGGCATACCACTGGATGTCCACCACCACATACTCCCAGCCGAAGTCTCGCAGCTTGTCCGCCATCACCCGGGCGTTGGCCCGGACCCGGTCCTCTGTGACGGCGGTGTCGTAGTAGTCATAGCTGTTCCACCCCATAGGCGGGGTAAGGGCGCACAGATTCTTGTTCATGGCCGCTTCTCCCGCTGTCCGGTCAGAAAATGGTGATGGTCCAGCGGTTCTCATACCGCTGGCCGGGCTCCAGAGAGAGAAGGTCGTTCTGCTGGGCCAGATCCTCCACCACGTCCTGCCTGGAGGGCAGGCTGGCCCAAGGCTCCAGGCACACGTAGGGCGCGCTGGTTCCCGGCTGGTGCCAGATGCCCAGATACCGCATCCGGGGGCAGGAGAGGGTCAGGCCCCGGGTCCCCTCCCCGGCGGAGAGGGTCATGGTGCGCTCGAAATTCTTCAGAACAACGGCGTCGTGGTCAAAAAGGGCGTGGCGCAGGGGCAGGGTCGTGCCGTTTTCCAGGGGATAGGCGGCGTCGCGGCCGCTGAGCATGTAGCTATCGCTGAGAAGCACCTGACAGGGCTGGCTGGGCCGGGCAAAGGTGAGGCGGTAGTCCTCGAAGTTCTTCCCCGCCTCCAGGGGCACCCGGAAACCGGGGTGTCCGCCCAGGCCGAAGTACATGGTCTCCCCGCCCCGGTTCTCCACGGCATAGACGATCACCAGGGTACTGCCCTCCAGAACGTAGGAGATATCAAACCGGAAGGCGAAGGGATAGCTCTCCCGGCTCTCCGGGGTATCCGTCATCCGCAGGGTGAGGTTTTCCACGCCCTGGTCCACCGGGGTGAAAACGGTGCGCTTGGCGAAGCCGTGGCGGGTCATCTCATAGGTCTTCCCGCTGTATGTATAGCGGTCGTTGG
>JAAZZJ010000094.1 GCA_014237695.1 Oscillospiraceae bacterium
CCCCGGAGGCGGCCCGGGCGATGGCGTTGAAATCCACGTCCTCCCCGATCTTTACCCTGGCGGCGTGGACCTTCAGGATGGCCTCCCGGCCCTTCAGGTCCGGCAGCTCCACGGGCACCCGGCGGTCGAACCGCCCGGGCCGCAGCAGCGCGGGGTCCAGGGTCTCGGGCCGGTTGGTGGCGGCAAGGATGACCACGCCCTTGCTGCCCTCAAAGCCGTCCATCTCCGTCAGGAGCTGGTTCAGGGTCTGCTCCCGCTCGTCGTTGCCGCCCACGCCGGAGCCGCCGCGCTTTTTGCCGATGGTGTCGATCTCGTCGATGAACACGATGCAGGGGGCCTTCTCATTGGCCTGCCGGAACAGGTCCCGGACCTTGTTGGCTCCCATGCCCACGAACATCTCCACGAACTCCGAGCCGGAGATGGAGAAGAAGGGCACTTCCGCCTCCCCGGCCACGGCCTTGGCCAGCAAGGTCTTGCCGGTGCCCGGAGGGCCCACCAGCAGGACGCCCTTGGGCATCTTCGCGCCGATCTCCTGGTACTTCCGTGGGTTGTGGAGGAAGTCCACCACCTCCATCAGGTTCTCCTTGGCCTCGTCCTCTCCGGCTACGTCGGTGAATTTGATGCCGGTCTCGCTGGCGATGTAGACCTTGGCACTGCTCTTGCCGAACTGCATGGGACCGCCCATGGAGCCGCCCATCCGCTTCATCAGCGCCCGGCTCATGAGCTGGCCGATGCCGATGAAGATGGCAATGGGCAGAATAAAGGTCAGCAGAAAGCTGAGAAAGGGGCTCATCTCCCTGGGCTTGACCTCTGCGAACCGGCACCCGCTCTCCCAGAGCCGGTTGACCAGGTCCGGATCGTTAAAGGCGGCTGTGGCATAGACGCCGGGGGTCTCGGCGGTGTCGGTGAAGTAAATCATATCCTGCTCCACCTGGGCCACAGCCACCTTCCTGTCCGCCAGCATGGTCAGGAAGGTGCCGTAGTCCACCTGGGTGACCTCCTGCCCCATGAGCCTGGGGAACAGGAGCGTGTTGAGCAGAATCATCACCACCAGGACGATGGCGTAATAAAAGATCAGCGGTTTTCGGGGTTTCTCCATTTTTTTCATTTCCGGAACTCTCCTCCCGTGTTTCGTTCGATGACGAACCATATTTTACAAGAACCAGCCGGTAAATCAAGGACTATTTATGAACAAAGCGGAAAGTTTTTGTAACGCCCTCACCGGACAGCGTCCAGGTCCTTCGCACAGGTATGATTTTTCCCCGCTTCCGTGAAGTCTACCCCGCTGGCGGCAGAAAATATGGTTCTCACAGGTTCTGAGCCTCTCTGCCGCAATCTCTGCGCCGAGTTTGATAATGGCAGGGCTTCTTCCTTCCGCTCTTTCCCGGCACTTTTCTCCCATATGCGCCGTATTCTGTGCGCTCAGAGCCTGTTTACGATCTCCCCGCGCAGGTCTTGACGGTGGATATACCGCCCAGACTTTGTTAAAAACAAGATCTAAACAGGCTCTTTGAAAATTTTTTGCATTTCACTCTTGACAAACCGCCCCTCAAGATATATAGTTAGTTACACAAGTAATGAGCCACTTGACCAAAGAACGTAGAAAGGAGGAACCCGGTTGAACGAACGACTGACGGAGCAGAAATCCATTTACCTCCAGATCAGCGAGATGATCGAAACCGACATTCTAAGAGAAATTCTGTTAGAGGAAGAGCAGGTACCCAGTACCAATGAGCTGGCGAAGCTCTATACCATCAACCCCGCCACCGCCGCCAAGGGGATCGGCCTGCTGGTGGACGAGGGCATCCTGTATAAACGGAGGGGCATCGGCATGTTCGTTTCCAAGGGGGCACGGGAGAAGATCCTGTCCAAGCGAAAGGCCGCCTTTGCGGAAAACCATGTGGCCCCCCTGCTGGCGGAGGCCAGGAGCCTGGGGATATCCAAGGAGGAATTACTGACGATGATTGGAGAGAGAAATTGATGAGCCTGCATTGTGAAAATGTCGTAAAGACCTACGGCGGCAAGGACGTGCTGCATGACGTGACCCTGGACCTGAAGCCCGGAAAAATTTACGGCCTGATCGGACGCAACGGGGCGGGAAAAACCACCCTGCTGTCTATTCTGGCCGCTCAGAACCCCGCCAGCAGGGGCACCGTCACCCTGGACGGGGAGCCGGTGTGGGAAAACCGGAAGAGCCTGGCGAAGATCTGCTGCTCCCGTGAGCTGAACGCCAACGCCGAGAGCGGCCTGGCCGCCATGAAGGCCAAGGAGTACCTGCGCATCGCCGCCACCTACTACGACGGCTGGGACAAAGCCCTGGAGGAGCGGCTGGTGAAGCTGTTCGACCTCAATGTGAAAAAGAAGTTGGGGAAAATGAGCAAGGGAATGCTGTCCATGATGACCATCATCGTGGCCCTGTGTTCCAGGGCACCCTACACCTTCCTGGACGAGCCGGTGGCGGGGCTGGACGTGGTGGCCCGGGAGCAGTTCTACAAGCTGCTGCTGGAGGAGTACGCCAGCTCCGGACGGACCTTCGTGGTCTCCACCCACATCATTGAGGAGGCCGCCGATGTGCTGGAGGAGGTCATCATCCTCCACGAGGGCAGAATCCTCATTGAAGCCGACACCCAGGCCTTCGTGGACAGCGCGGTCCACGTCAGCGGAAAGATCGAGGAGGTGGACGCCGCCACCGCCGGCCTGGAGGTCCACCACCCGGAAACCGTGGGCCGCAGCAAGGGCGTCACCGTGTTCCTCAAGCCAGGTCAGCGCGTGGACGGGAGCCGGGACGTGTCCGTCCAGCCGGTGAGCCTCCAGCGGGCCTTCGTGGCCCTGTGCGGGGAGGAGGCGGCCAGGTGAAGCGGAACCTGAAATTCTGGACCCGGTACACCTGGGAGTGTACCGGGATGGTGCTGGCCGTGGCGGCAGTGCTGGCCGTGATCGCCGCGTTCGGCGCGGAGGGTCTGGATCTCAGGGCCCTCGCCACGGTGGTCCCCTATTTCCTGTGCATCGGCGCGGTCTTCTGCATCATGGTGGGCAACAGCGGGACGCAGACCCTGTACGTGCCCCTCCTGCTGTCCATGGGGGAGACCCGGCGGAACGTGCTGCTGGGATTCCACTACTTCCGGGCGCTTATCATCGCGGTGATGCTGGCGCTGTGCGCGGCCGTCTGGCTGCTGGCGCCCGGGGAGGTATCCGCCGTGGGCCTGCGGAGCATCCCCACGATCCTGTGCGTGCTGGTCATCGCCTCCGCGATGGGGAGCATCATGGGGACTGTCTTCGTCAGATGGAAATGGGCGGGTATGATCCTGATTATCCTCCTCTGCGGCCTGGGGGGAGGCATGGTGGGCTTTGCCGGTTCAATGGCCGGCAATTTCCTTACGGCCAGGACCTTTGAAATCGCGTCCCATCTGGCGGCTCTGCCCTGGTGGCTGCCGGCGGCGGCGCTGGCAGCTCTGGCGCTGGACGTCGGGTTCCAGTGGATGCTCCTGCGGCGGCAGGAAGTGAAGCTGTAAGGAGGGGGAAAGCATGGATTTTTTTGTGAAGCACTGGAAAGTCAACCGGAGCGGAACGCTGATGATGCTGGCCTTCCAGCTGGGATTGTTCCTGATGGGCGTGGTCATGGTGCTGGGTATCAACGCCTTTCTCAACGACGACCAGGACTACGCCGCCATCGGCGGCATGATGGCCCTGATGGCCACGGTCATGGGAGGCCTCACCCGGGGCTCCGCCGGAATGATCCGGTACCGGCTGGCGGTCTCCATGGGCTACACCCGGCGAGCCTACATGCTGGTGGACCCGGTTCTGACTCTGATGAACTGCACTGTGGGCGTGGTCTTCGCGTGGGTGCTTAATCAGCTGGAGCTGCGTCTGTACGCCGCCATCTATCCCGGCTGTGAGCTGGATATGGACATTTTCCGTGTGATGGAGTGGTGGCATTGCCTGGTCCTCATTCTGGGCGTCTGCCTTCTGGACTTCCTTTTCGGCGCGCTGCTGCTGCGGTTTGGGACCAAAGGCTTTGCCGCCATGTGGTTCCCGCTGTGTTTCCTGCCCCTGATTATTACGAAGAGCGCGGACGCCGCGAAGGATGGCGGCACCAGCCTGCTGGCCCAGATCGGGCGGGGCATCGCGTTCCTGATCGGGCTGCTCAGCCCCGCCATGTGGTGCGCGGCGGGCATCCTGCTGGCGCTGGCGCTGCTGGCCCTCAGCGCGCTGTGCTATGGCAGGGCGGAGATCAAGGCATAGGCCATGTCTGAGGAGGGGAGAGGAATTGTGGTATTGGATACCTGTGTTGTGGCTTCTGTTTTTTGTGATATTCCAGCAGGGGAAGAAACAGAGGATAGCGGCGGTCGCGCATCATATCAAAAACAGGAAAAAGGAGGCTGAGGCCATGGAGGCGCTGGCAAAGCAGTTTACCGGCAAGGAGTGCATCATCTACACCATCAACTCCAATGACGGCAGCATAGCGGGGATCATCCGGGAGGTCAGCGGCAGCGGGATGCTCATAGAGGACGCCCGGGGCCAGCTGCAGGCGGTCAATCTGGAGTATGTGACCAGAATCAGGGAGTATCCCCGGAACAAAAAGGGCAAGAAGGAGTCCGTCATATTGGACTAAGAGCATAAAGAAATGGACGGCTGGGGCCGTCCATTTCTTTATAGGCGACACACTTGAGAATCGGTAAAAAGGAGGCGCGCGCCCAAGAGGCTGTCTGGTATCTCAGCGGGTGGGGATTGCAAGGTTTTGCGAAGTTTGGACGGTAAACCAGCCGCCACGACATGCGCGGGGAGATATGACACAGGCGCTAACATCCGCAGCGGACCGTCATCGTCCCCGCGCCGCCGTCAATGGTACATGCGGTCCCCATGGGCAGCGTCACCATGGGACTGCAATGGGCGGAGCGGACGTTATACAGCACCGGTCTGGGCCATCCGGCAAAGAAGTCCCGCAGCAGCGCCTCCGGTCCGTAGTCCGCCCGGCGGGCGTTGCGGCAATCGGTGAACGCCCCGAACACCAGCCCCGCCGCGCTGTCCAGAACACCGCCATACCGAAGCTGGTACAGCATCCGTTCCAGAGCGTAGACCTCCTCGCTCACGTCCTCCAGATAGAGGATGCAGCCCCGCGCGTCGATCTGCCAGGGGGTGCCCATGGAGGCGGAGACCAGGGACAGGTTGCCGCCGGTCAGCCGTCCGCAGGCCCGGCCGGGACGCAGGACCTGGATCTCCTCCCCCGGCGGGTTTTGGATGTCCAGGCACGCCCCCATCTCCAGCGCCGAGCAGAGGCTGTGCCAGGTGAAGTCCTCCTGCTCCCGCCCGAGGGTCCAGCTGGCCATTGGACCGTGGAAGGTCACCAGGCCGCACCGCTGGGCAATGGCCAGATGCAGACTGGTGACGTCGCTGAACCCGATCAGCGGCTTCGGATGGGCGGCGATGCACGGATAGTCCAGCAGGGGAAGCATCTGCCATGCGGTCTCGCCGCCCCGGGTACACCAGATGGCGGCAATGTCCGGGTCCGCGAAGCCCCGGTTCAGATCGGCGGCTTTGACCTCCGGCGGCGCGGCGGCGTAGCCGCTGGGCGCGGACCCCCGGCAGGAGTCCCCGATCTTCACCCGGAACCCCAGGGCCTCCACGCTGGCGGCGACCTCCTCAACAGGCTGGTCCGCGGTAAGGGGAGAAGAGGGGGAGATCAGCAGGATGGTGTCCCCCTTTTTCAGTTTCGGCGGGAATATCATGGCGTTTCCTCCTTTTGATGCAGGTAGTCATAGGCCGCCTGGGCCTCCACGGCGGCGGCCAGGGGCAGGGCCTCCGGGTCGGCGGCGAAATGGGGGTTGTGGTTGGGGTATGTCCAGCCCTTCGCCTCGTTCCCCACGCCGATGTAGTAGTAGCACCCCGGCGCGGCGTCGCAGAAATAGCCGAAGTCGTCCGTCCCCAGAGCCGGCGCACCCTGCTCCTCCACGTTTTCCGCTCCCAGCACCTTCCGGGCGGAGGCCATCAGCAGCGCCGTCACGGCAGGGTCGTTGATGCAGCCGGGGTAGCTCTCGAAGATCTCGATATCAGCCTCCACGCCCATTCCGGCGGCGATGCCGGAGACGACGGCCCGGAAGTCCGCTTTCACCCGCTCGCGGGCCTCGCCGCCCATGGTGCGGAGGATGCCGGTGAACCGGGCCTCCTCCGGCAGGACGTTGCCCGCCTCTCCGCTGTGGAAGGACCCCACCGTCACCACCACCGGCTCCGTGGGGGAGGTCCGGCGGCTGGAAATGGTCTGCAAAGCGGTGATGATCTGGGCTCCGGCCACGATCACGTCCGCCCCAAGGTGGGGTTTGGCCCCGTGGGACCCCCTCCCCCGCAGGGTGACGGCAAAGGGGTTGGAGGCCGCGCACACCGGGCCGCTGCGGGTACACAGCTTCCCTGTGGGCAGGCCGCTCTCCACATGGCAGCACAGCATGGCGTCCACCCGCGGATTTTCCATGCAACCCTCCGCGATCATCCGGGCCGCGCCGCCGTCCCCCTCCTCGTCCGGCTGGAAGAACAGCTTTACCGTTCCGGGCAGCTCTGACCGGCATCCCAGCAGCAGCTCCGCCGCGCCCAGCAGGGCGGCGGTGTGGAAGTCGTGGCCGCAGGCGTGCATCACTCCGGGGACATGGGAGGCGTAGGGCAGGCCGGAGTCCTCCTCGATGGGCAGCGCGTCGATGTCTGCCCGGAAGCCGATGGTCCTCCCGGGGCGTCCTCCCTGAATGACTGCCATGGTCCCGGTGTCCGCCAGGGGCGTACAGGGGATGCCCAGCGCCTCCAGCCGTTCCCGAATCAGCTTCGCCGTCCGGTGTTCCTGCCGTCCCAGCTCCGGGCAGCGGTGGAGGGTAAAAAACAGTTCCCGCCAAGCCGGCGCCAGGGCCAGGGCGGTCTCCTTGAAGGCTTTCATAAAAAGCGCTCCTTCCTCTCATTTTCACCCCATTATATACATTCGCGGCGGATTTGTCACGTGTTTTTTCGGTTCTGCCCCGCCCTCTTCCACGGGGGCAGAACCGCTGAAAAAGAACGTACGAGACCGGTCCGGGTAACGCCGCAGGCGTCTTATCAAAAAGGCGTCACCGGTCAATCATGGGCGTTCAGCCACTCCCGCAAAAGAGCGGTATACCGGGGAGTATCCTCCAAAAAGCACATGTGACGGCAGTCCCGGAAAAGCTCCCAGCGGGCGTTGGGGATATGATCGTACAGATATTTGGCCACGTAGGGCGTGCAGAGGTCGTTTCCGCCGCTGATGACCAGTGCGGGCTGCCGGATGCCGGGCAGCAGCTCCGTTACGTCAAAGTCCCGGAGGGTACCGGCGGGGGTGAACTCGTTGGGTCCCCATGCCTCCAAATAGGACTGCCGGCCCTTCCGCGACGGGCGCAGCAGGCACTCCGGGCCGTCCGGAGGCACCGGGCCTCCCGCGTGGCGCAGCATGTATTCCGCTTCCGCCGCCTGGTAGTCCGCCTGGGTGTAGTCCCCGGAGGACTCCGCCCGGGCAATGGCCTGCCGCATTTCCGGCGGCAGAAAGCGGATCATCCGGTGCTGCTCTTCTCCCCACATCCGGGAGGAGGGGAGGGTGCTGGAGAGAATGACGCTCTTCACCCCAGCCGGATGGCGCGTACAGACATACTCCAGCAGAAGCATCCCGCCCCAGGACTGGCCCAGCAGATGAACCTCCTCCAGCCCCAGGTTCTCCCGGAGCGCCGCCAGCTCGTTGAGCCAGGTCTCCATATTCCAGAGCCCCTTCGCTTCCGCCCAGGACCCGCCGCATCCCAGCTGGTCGTACATGATGAGCTGACGGCCGTCCAGCTCCGCCAGACCGTCCAGGACTTCGAAATAGTTGTGGGTGGAGCCGGGGCCTCCATGAAGCAGCAGAAGAGGCGCTTTGCCCTCTGCGCTCCGTCCCACCACGCGATAGCAGGTCTCATATCCCAGGTAGGGCATACGCCCCTCTTGAACGTTCATTTTGAACAGCCTCCCCGTTGTTTTTTGTCCATAAGAGTATTTATCAAGGGGATTTCACCAAAAGGCAAAATTCCCCCGGCAAAACCGGAATTTATTCTCCTAATAAAGTTCCGTGATTCTTCTTGCCGGAGTACAATACATGCTGCGGATGCCGGCAGCGTTCAGCCATCATTGACAGGCGCTGAAAGCAGTTCAGAAAATCGTATTACAGATGCCCCCGGCGGATGACCTCCGCTTTCAGCGCGGACCCCCGGAACAGAAGCAGCGCGGACAGCGAAATGGCGCTGACGCCCGCGCATACCACCGAGGGATAGATCATCCACAGCGCTCCGCAAAACAGCGGAATCAGCGGGAGAAATCCCGCCAATATGCAAATGCTCAGGCAGAGCAGATAGTCGGCCGGACGCAGCCGCAGAATCCGCGCGGCTCCGGCGGCGGCCAGCTGCATACAGAGGATGAAGCAGGGCAGAACGAAGTTGACGGACCATCCTATAAATCCGGTGCGCCAGTCCCATGCCAGCACCAG
>JAAZZJ010000095.1 GCA_014237695.1 Oscillospiraceae bacterium
AATGCCCTCCCTGTGTGACAGGGGAAATGTATAAATCAAAAGCAGTTTTGCCCAAAGTAAAATGATAACAAACTGATAACTCTGCCCACTCCCGCTAGATATTGAGGCCAGCGGATGGTATTGTGTGTCGCTGAAAGGAGGCGCTGCACAATGGCAAAACGCAGAGCAAACGGAGAGGGGAACATCCGCAAGCGCAAGGATGGACGCTGGGAAGGCCGCTACACCGCCGCATACGACCCCACCACCGGCAAGCGGATCACCAAGAACGTCTTGGGCAAGACCCAGGCAGAGGTCAAAGAGAAACTGGCGAAAGCCATCGCGGACAGCCAGCAGCTGGATGTCACCAAGACGAATAACTATAGCCAGGGTACTGTGACGGGCATGACCGAGAAAGTGTTCACGCTGGGTGAGGCTCCCAGCTATGCCACCAGCGATATCATCACTCCCGGCACCGACGGCGTGACTCTGACCCCTGCCACCGGCTATGCCTTTGACAAGTGGTCTGAGGATCCGACTGTAGCAAAGACCGTCAACGGCGGCGATACCGTCACCTACACGGCTAGCTGGAAGCTGCGCACCGATCTGAGCTACGTGGTGAAGTACCTGGATGAGGACGGCAACACTCTGGTCGAGGAGAAGACCGTGGAGAACAAGACGTTCGGCGAGACCTACACGGAGACCGCCGAGACTGTCGACGGCTACGCGGTTGACGAGCAGACCAAGAGCGTGACCATCAGCACCAATGTGGCAGGCAACGTCATCACGTTCGTTTACAGCGCCGACACCATGATCGATCCCACCGTTCCCGAGGGAGATCGTCCCACTACTGGCGGTGACGGCATCCCCGACAAGTACCAGACCACGGTAATCTTCGAAGTGGTGAACGGCACTTGGACCGACGGGGAGACCAAACAGTCCATCGTGGTCACCCTGATGAAGGATGGCGTTCCCGCGGTTGATGGTACGTATCAGATTCCCGCCGATAGGGTTCCCGACGGCACTCCCAACGCGGGTTATCTGAATACCGGCGCCTGGCGCAACGACAGAAACCCTGTCAACGCGACTATCAGCGGCGGCACGACCTTTACCTTTACCTACGCGCCGATCCCGGTGATCCCGACCCCCCCGACTGTCACACCTCCCGGCGGCGGAACGACCATCCCTGATGGCCCGACCCCGCTGGTGCCCGACCCCGGCACGACCATCACAGATCAGGATGTGCCTCTGGCGGCTCCTGGTCTGAACAACACTGACCACTTTGACTATATCAAGGGTTATGTCATCGACGGTCAGATCCTGGTCCGTCCCGAGGCCAACATCACCCGCGCCGAGGTAGCCACCATCTTCTTCCGCCTGATGACCAAGGAATTCCGCGAGGCCAACTGGGCCACCGAGAATGACTTTACCGACGTGAAGAAGGGCGACTGGTACAACAACGCCATCTCCACCTGTACCAGGGCCGGCATCCTCAAGGGCTACGAGGACGGCACGTTCAAGCCCAACCAGACCATTTCCCGCGAGGAGTTCGCCGCCATCGCGGCCCGCTTCGCCAGCGAGGAAGTGCCTGCGGGCGGCATGTTCAAGGACATCGCGGGCCGCTGGTCCGAGAAGGACATCGAGCGCGCCGCCGCCATGGGCTGGATCAAGGGCAGCAACGGCCTGTTCCGTCCCGTGGACAAGATCACCCGCGCCGAGGTCATCGTGATCGTGAACCGTATGCTGGACCGCGTTCCCGACGCGGACCACATGCTGCCCGACATGAAGACCTTCGCGGACAACACGCCCGACATGTGGTGGTACGCCGACGTGCAGGAAGCGGCCAACAGCCATGAGTACGACCGCGCCGAGGACGGCGTGACCGGCATCTGGACGTCGCTCCTGCCCGAGCAGGACTGGGCTGCTCTTGAAGAAGAGTGGGCCACTGCGGCGGACGCCAACGTGGCGGACGTAGCGCCGAAGCTTGGCGCCGAGGGCGAGAAGCCCGAGGAAGGAGCCAAGGAGCCCGAGACTGCCGGCGGCAGCGACGGCAACGGCGAAGAGTAAGCGTAAACCCAACGGCCCGGACATGAGAAGCGAAAGCGGCTTGTGACCGGAGACAGAAAGGGGTCGGATGCTTCGGCATCCGGCCCCTGAGTCGTTTCTTTGAGAAAGTCGCAGTGTATATCACATTTTTTCAAATCGCCGCTTCAGTTCCGCATCGTCAATATTCCCCGCTAAAGCCTGCGCTTTCAGCTCCTGCGCCTCCGCCACCTGCCGGTTCCAATCGTTCACCGAAATGATCCCCCGATTCTTCCGGCCACGCAGGCGGTTGTAGACCTTCTGATATTCCTTCCGCACAAATTCGGTCCCATTTCGCTGCTTTTCCTTCCGATGTGCCCCCACCTGGCGGCAGGTCTTGACCGTTTCTCCTGGCGCGATCCTCATGCAGTAGCGGGTATCGTAAGCCCCCATCGCCAGGAAATAGTGCCCGCAGCACTCGCACCTTCTCGGAATATTTCCTGCCGCCATGCCATGGCAGAGATCATAGTGGAGGAAACTGGAAAGCTCCTCAAACTCGATCTGCTCCGCAAAGCCCCATTTCCCGGAAGCGTCAGTCACCGCTTTAAAGGAAACCTGCAGCGGAAACAAAAACTGTGGCAGCTCCGGTTCTGGCAGTGATGTATCATCCTCCCGCTCCTCCATACCCATCTGGTAGTTGAGCAGAACTTCATGCTTATACTTGCCAAAAGCCAGCGCATAATTCTCCGGCTTTCTGGCAGGCAAATCTCCATAATACCGTATCAGCATCTTCTCCGTGCTGAGGATAAAATCCCAGATAGATTCCGGTAGTGTCATCAGCCATCTCAGCCACTCGTGCAGCACTTCACTGCGGTCTGTTCCATGCGTCAACATCGCATCCACAATATCTGGTAATTCCTTCATCTCCCGGAGCAGTCCGCGAACACCGCCACTGTGCTGCTCGAAATGCCGATAGACCGGCAGTTGGATCAGCACATCCCATACCGCGTTCAGCGCCTGCTGTGCCAGTGCGGCGCTGGATGGATCACGGGCAGAGAGAAAAACCGTAAGCTCCTCTTGAAAAATTGGAACCAACCTTTCGAGCTCCCGCAGAAGTGTTCTGTCCACCTCCAGAAACTCAACAGCAAAGTAACCGAGCGGATAATGTTTCTCTGCGAGAATACATTCTTTTTTGGTAAAGGACGCTTTGAAGCCGTCCAGGAAACTACCCGTCATCACATACTTTTTGCCCATTGCCGTATCCTCCATTCCATATCGGATCGAAAAATAAATTCGTACCCGACCTCTGCCAGATCCGTTGACAGGGGTCGGATTTTTTGTTACAACAAGTATACTTGATGCATCGAGAAAAATCAATCAGATAATCAAAAGGAGGAAGAAATGATTTTCGGTGAACGAAATTTCCGGTTAAGCACCACGGTTTTTCATTACGGGCTGACCCCGTATGAGCTGGCGGTTTACAGCTACCTAGCTTCCTGTGCTGGAAGCAGGAATGCCTGTCAGGCGAGGATCAGGACTATAGCCAATGCCTGCGGATGTTCGGAATCCACAGCGCGGCGAACGCTTCATGAATTGCAGGCCAAGGGGTTCATCGACATCAAAGGCAACGTACAAATGTTGAAGAATGGTAGCCACCGCCAGACCTGCAACCGCTACTACCTGCTGGATCGCAGCGAGTGGCAGCCGCCTCAGTGACAGGGGAAATGTATGAATCAAAAGGCAGTTGGGTTCGGAGGACGCTCCGGACCTGCCGCCCAGATACCCCACTGTTGCCCCTGTAAGGCCCCGTGTGCCGCTTCTCGGAGGAAGGTGGCAACCCACACCAGACGAGCCCAAAACGCCGTGTTGAGGCGTTTGTGACCGAAGTAGGGAAGGACGGTCATTCGGCAAAATGCCCAAAGCGGACAGGGAGTGCAGAAGAAGAAAAAAGTGCAGGATAAAGGCAGGTGGTCGCAAGCGCCCTCCCGCCGGACGAACATCGCCCCGCAGAGCGGGTCGGGGGCTTTTGGTAGGTGGTCGGAAATTTCCGATTTTGCTGCGAGAGGTGGTCGGAATACGAACGAAGTCAACAGTACCAACGGGTACAGCCACTTTTTAGGTAGCTATACCGGGTGGTCTACACCAACAAAGGAGGTCAATATGGCAAAAAAGCAAGCTCAAACAGAGTCCCATAGAGAAACAAAAGAACGAATCCCAGTGTGGATGTACCCGTCTACGCTGGCGATGATGGACGGCGCGATCCAGCAGGCGAACTGCAAAAGCAGAAGCGAATTTCTGGAGGAAGCCGCAAAATATTACGCCGGATATGTTTCCGCAGAAAACGCGATCCAATATCTGCCGCCAATGCTGGTGTCCGCGTTCAAAGGCACGGTGCATAACAGCGAGAACCACATCAGCCGTCTGCTGTTCAAGCTGGCGGTGGAGATGGACATCGTGATGAACATCCTGGCGGCTGAAATCAATGCCAGTCCGGAGGTAGTAGAGAAAGTGCGCGGCAGGTGTATTCAAAACGTCAAAAAGACTTGCGGATACATCTCGTTCCGGGATGCAGCGGAGTATCAGTACAGGCCGCCGGATGCAGAGGATAGTGATGATGAATAAATCCAGCTACAAAACCTACGATGATCTTCCCTTGATGCTGTCGGTACCAGACGTAGCGAAGGTGCTGGGCATCAGCCGGGCCGGAGCATACGAATTAGCGCACAGCAGAGCGTTCCCGTCCATGAAGGTAGGCAGCAGGATCATCATCCCGCGAGACAAATTCCTTCTCTGGATTGAAAAGCAATGCGGGGAGGGCTGACGCCCTCCCCGTGGGACAGGGGAAATGTATGAATAGAACCCCCAAAAATTGATAACAAACTGATAACTCTGCCACCGCCCGCTGGATATTGAGACCAGCAGGTGGTATTGTGTGTCGCTGAAAGGAGGCGCTACACAATGGCAAAACGCAGAGCAAACGGAGAAGGGAACATCCGTAAACGGAAGGATGGCCGCTGGGAGGGTCGATACACGGCAGCCTACGACCCAGCTACCGGCAAGCGGATCACCAAGAATGTCCTGGGCAAGACCCAGGCAGAGGTCAAAGAGAAACTGGCGAAAGCCATCGCGGACAGCCAGCAGCTGGATGTCACCAAGACGAATAACTATACGGTGACGACCTGGCTCACCACATGGTACGAAGTCTACGCCGAACCCCGGCTCCGTCCCAACACAAAATTATACTATCAGAACTACATCAACAACCACATCATCCCCGGTATCGGCAGTATCAAACTGGAGAAGCTGACAACTATCCATATCCAGCGGTTCTACAACAACCTCCAAAAGAGCGGACGTGTCCAGCGCGACAACCAAGTTGAGCTGAGGGACAAAAGCCTCAGTCCTCGAGTAGTACGCGGCGTCCACACCCTCCTGAGCAACTGCCTAGAGCAAGCGGTAGCCGAGCGGCTGATCCTAGTTAATCCCGCCAAGGGCTGCAAACTCCCAAAGCTGGAAAAGAAGGAAATGCAGATCCTCCCGCAAGAGAAAATCGGCCTCTATCTGGCGGAAGCAGACCGCCGCGGTCTCCTCGCCCTGTTCTACCTGGAGCTGACCACCGGACTGCGGCGTGGCGAACTGCTGGCTCTCCTCTGGACTGACTTGGACGCAGAGGCCCGGACGATCTCCGTGACAAAACAGGTCAACCGGATCAACGGCGAGCTGGTCGTCAGCCAGCCCAAGACACAGAACTCCATCCGGACGCTGGCGATTCCCCAGCAAGCGGTGGACCTGCTGACCGAGGAACACCGAAAACATCCCCAAAATCCGTATATGTTCCCCTCGCCCAAAACCGGCACCATGTACGATCCGGACGCTTTCCGCCGCATCCACGACAAAATATTGAAAGCCATTGGTGCAGAACACGTTCGCTTCCACGACATGCGACATCTTTTCGCCACCCTGTCCCTCAAGAACGGCGTGGACGTGAAGACCCTCTCTGGAGCCTTGGGCCACTACTCCGCAGGGTTCACGCTCAACACCTACACCCACGCCACAACCCAGATGAAGCAGGACGCGGCGGACACCATCGGCGCGGTCATCAGTCAAGCAATGTAGCAAAAATATTTCCGAAAAAAGGCAGCACCGGACGAGAAAATCCCGTCCGGTGCTGCCCCGTCCTATCCCAATCTATCCCCGTGTGGGTCAGCGCGTGGGTCTACCCCAGAACCGCAAAATCCAGCCCATCGCAAAAGTTGCAAAAACCAAAGGAACCCCGCCAAATCCATTCGGATTTGACGGGGTTTGGTGGAGACTACTGGACTCGAACCAGTGGCCTCATGCGTGTGAAGCATGCGCTCTAACCAGCTGAGCTAAGCCTCCATATAGACGGGAGCGATTCCTCCCGTCCGTGGTGACGCGTACGGGAATCGAACCCGTGTTACCGCCGTGAAAGGGCGGTGTCTTAGCCGCTTGACCAACGCGCCAAGGGGCTGTCCCAAAGGACATGGTAGCGGCGACTGGATTCGAACCGGTGACACTTCGGGTATGAACCGAATGCTCTGGCCAACTGAGCTACGCCGCCATATCAACCGGCGGACCGGTCAGGCAGGAGTTAGTATACTCCAAAACCAGCCTCTTGTCAATAGCTTCGACCATATTTTTCTTACAACTTTTTTGCTTCACTTTGCTTTTCTCCCTTTACACGAGGCGGATGTGATGGTAAGATAGGAGAGATAGCAACATCCCCTCAATACCGAAACAGAAAGAGTGATCGTTATGGACCGCTGCAGCGGCATTCTTTTGCCTATCTCCGCACTTCCCTCTCCCCACGGCATCGGCACCTTGGGCAGAGAGGCCTACGCCTTTGCCGATTTCCTTCACGCAGCCGGACAAAAATACTGGCAGCTCCTTCCCCTGGGACCCACCAGCTATGGCGACAGCCCTTATCAAAGCTTTTCCACCTTTGCCGGAAACCCGTATTTTATCGATCTGGATCTGCTGGCAGAAGACGGTCTGCTGGACCCCTCGGACATTGAGAAAGCAGATTGGGGGACGCAGCCCCGGTATGTGGACTACGGGAAAATTTATGACGCCCGCTTTGGCGTTCTGCGCAAGGCCTTCCAGAAGGGCTATTCCCGGGACCGTGACGCGGTGGAAGCTTTCCGCAAGGAAAACAAGTGGTTGGAAAACTACGCCCTCTATATGGCTGTAAAGAGCCACTTCGGCATGAAGAGCTGGCTCGAGTGGCCGGATGAATCCATCCGCCTGCGTAAGGCCGGCGCTGTCGAGCGCTACAGCAGGGAGCTGGCTGAGGATGTGGCTTTTTACGCCTATCTTCAGTACCTGTTTTTCCAGCAATGGAATGCGCTCCGGGACTACATCCACTCCGTAGACATCCAAATTATTGGCGACATGCCCATCTATGTGGCCATGGATTCCGCCGACGTGTGGGCGGAGCCGGAATTCTTCCAGCTGGGAGAGGACCTGGTGCCCACCGAGGTCTCCGGCGTTCCTCCGGACTATTTCACTGCCGACGGTCAGCTCTGGGGCAACCCGCTGTATGACTATGAGCGCATGAAAAAGGACGGCTACGGCTGGTGGATCCGCCGGGTAGAGGGCGCGGGCCGCCTGTTTGATGTGATTCGCATCGATCACTTCCGGGGGATGGAAAGCTACTGGGCAGTCCCCTATGGCGAGAAAACCGCCAAAAACGGGCGCTGGCGGAAGGGCCCCGGCATGGATCTGGTAGGTATACTTACCAACTGGTTCCACGATCTGCAGTTTATCGCGGAGGACCTGGGCTTTCTTACCCCCGCTGTCCATGAACTGCTGGACGAGTCCAAACTCCCCGGCATGAAGGTGTTGGAATTCGCTTTTGACACCAGGGAGCCAAGCAACTACCTGCCTCATACCTACAGCCGCCACTGCGTATGCTATGTGGGTACTCATGACAACGAAACCATCATGCAATGGCGGGAGCAGGCGGACCGGTCCAATATTACCATGGCAAGGAAATATCTGGGGCTGAACGAAGCGGAGGGCTTCCACTGGGGCATGATCCGGGGCGGCATGTCTTCGGTGGCGGATACCTTTGTTGTACAGATGCAGGACTGCCTGGGTCTGGGTGCCGAGGGCCGGATGAACACCCCCGGAACGCCGGAGGGCAACTGGCGGTGGCGTCTGCTGCCCGGCGAGGCCAGCCCCGCGCTGGCGAAGAAGCTGTTTCTATATACCAAAATGTACGGACGGATCTGATACCGGCCGCAGAGCGGCGGAGCGCATTGCGCTCCGCCGCTCTGCGTTTCCAAAAGGGGCTGCACCGTCAGCTGCAAGGAATATTTTTGTTGAAAATGACGTTGCCCATTTTAGAGAAACTATGCCTCCTTTTCTCTGTCAATTATAGCAAGCTTCAGAATTCATGACAAATAAGGAGGGGAGGACAAAGCGTGCAGG
>JAAZZJ010000096.1 GCA_014237695.1 Oscillospiraceae bacterium
AATACAGGTTCCAAAATCCGTTCGTTATTCGAGCTGACTGAAAAAAAACGGGTTTACTATGCAGCCCGCATATTGTAACTTCCACGGATTTCCTCTACAATAAAAGTGCTAAGCTTGCCGCCAGGGAAAGCCCTGGCTGCATGACAGCAGTCCCTGTCCCGGAAAAAATGTGTCGGGGGAGGTGTCGTGGCATTGCAGAGAACCGGCGCGGGGCATATCACCCTCAGGAAAGAGGGCGAATGCGTCAATATCCAAGCGATATCAGCCGGGAAGAGTATGAGGAGATACGAGAGGATTTAGAAGGAGCCCGGAAAAAGACGCGCCCCAGAGAGTACGATTTGTACGATGTGTTTTGTGCAGTGCTATATGTGGTGCAGGGTGGAATACAATGGCGAATGCTGCCCAGCGATTATCCCAAATGGCAAAGCGTTTACTACTATTTTCGGGTATGGTCCGAAAAAGATGAAACGGGCGTCAGTATTCTGGATAAGGTGCTGCACAAACTGGTCAAGCAGATACGGAATGAAGACCTGAGACGGGATAAGACCACCTTTGGAATCGTTGACGCGCAAAGTGTGCAGAATGCTGACACAGCGGAAGAAAAAGGTTATGACGCGGGAAAAAAGTATCCGGAATCAAACGCCACGTTGTCGTAGATACGATGGGGCTGCCTCATGCCATAGCTGTAACGACCGCTGATGTTACGGACCGGGATGGGGCCATTCAGATGATCCTTGTTAACCTGGACAATCTTTCCTGTGTAAAGAAATTTCTAGTGGATGGAGGATACACTGGTGAGCGCTTTGCCAATCAGGTCAAGGAGATTTGCAATGCTCAGGTCGAAGTTGTAAAGCGTAACGAATTACACAGATTTGTTGTGCTGCCGCGTCGTTGGGTGGTAGAGCGCCTTTTCGGCTGGCTGGACAAATTCCGCAGGCTTTGGAAAAATTGTGAGCGTAAACTCGTTATTTCTGCTCAGATTCTTACTTTCGCCCTCATTGCCATCCTCATCAGAAGATATTAAACAGGCTCTAAGGAAAAGTGCATTTTACAGGAAGGTACACATTACGACAAATCTAAAAATCGGAGAGGAGCTTTGAAAATGGGTTCTATTTCAATGTGTCCCAAATGCCACGGCAGGCTGACAGCAATCAGCGAGCGTACAGGAGGATTCAGCGGCACCAAGGCGGTGGTCGGCGCGGTGGTGGCCGGACCGGTGGGCGTGGCCGCCGGTGCGCTGGGGAAGAAACTGGTGATACTGCAATGTGAAAAATGCGGTTATCAGATTGAAACTGACGCGCAGACAGCCCAGGAGGCAGAGGAGTTCGGCGTACTATATGAGCAGTACGCTCGGCTCCATGCCTCCCGTATTCCCAAGCCGGAATTGATTCATAAGTTAGGGAAAGACTATAACTTGAATGACTTTAGAATCAAAGGGTATGTGCATCGTGCGGAGGAACGGGAAAGAATCGGCGTTGACATAGAAGCGGTTGAACGCAACGTAGCACAGATAGAAGAAAAATACGACCAGGAAATACAGGCGGCAGCAGCCGAAATCAGTCAGTTGGAACAGGAAAAAGAGACAAAGGCGCAGGCATTGAATAAACTGGGATTTTTCAAATTCTCTGAGAAGAAGACTGTACAGGCGGACATCGACAGTCTCAGTGAGCAGGTAGATGTGTCTATTTCCAAAGCAAAAGATGCCTATCGCCGACGCGATCAGGAGGTTGCCGCCCTTCGGTCTGAATATGTGGAGCGGTGCCGCATTCTGGCTCATGCCGCTGTGGACGAGTATTGTCCAGATGATCCGGCGTGGAAGGAGTTTGCCCATGCGGCTTATTCCGTTATGTCTGGCGAACCGATGACAGGCGATGAGATTGTGAAAACGCTCAACGGCGACATGACAGGAGGTCAGTTTAGACAGAGGATGCAGGAAATTGGAAATCCATTTGTGTCCTGGAATGACAACGGGTGGTATTTCGGCCCTGATGGGAGTCAAGACTACAGTAGTTGGACGTGCTCAAGCGGATTTAGAAGGGGCGCAGAACGGATTAGCGAAAAGCTTCCCAGCATTCGGAGTGATGCGGAATGGGCCGCACAGCGCCAGCAAAACGCCGTTCTGGCAGTTTCCAAGGATTTTGTGGCGGCAATCCGCACCAACGGAACGGTAGCGATAGCCTGCACCGATGGTTCCCAATACGATGCGAGCAGCTGGAAAAATATTGTGGGAGTGGCTGCGAGTACAAGAATCGCCAGCGGCGATCTGTTTGGGGTCCGCTCTGACGGCACCGTTGTGATGACGGGCCCAACCATTACAGACTATCCCGAGGTGAACGGATGGCGTGATATCATTGCAGTCGCCGCTGGCTCAAGTCATGTCCTGGGACTGCGGAGGAATGGAACGGTGGTTTCCGCAGGCAAAAATTTCGATGGACAGTGTGACGTCACGGAATGGGAGGATATTATTTCGATTGCCGCCTGCGGTTGCAACTCTTTCGGACTGCGGCGAGATGGTACCGTGGTTGTTGTTGGGGATAATACTGACGACAGACTGTGTAATCTGGAACACTGGGAGCGCATTGTGTCAATTTCCGCATGTTCGGGTACAATTATTGGCGTTCGTGCAGATGGTATGATCCGCAGATCTGGAATTACTACGGAAGATCGGATGATACATACCCCTTTCGTTGCGGCTTCCATGCGCAGCGAATTGTTTGAAAACGGGGAACCAGTGCAACTGCTTGGATGGCCTGATTCAGAGGAAGAATCCGCCCCAGATATCATCGCAGTTGCCGTTGCGGACGCATTTATTCCGGACCGCAGATATTCGGCGTGCATCCGGCTTGATGGAACACTCATGATTCAAGGAGAGAATCTTGGCCGCATGGCTGAGGCAAACAACTGGACCGGACTATATGTGGCTCCGGAACTGAAAGAGGCGATACATAAGGTGGAAGAACGGAAAAAGCAGGAAAAGCAACGGAGAGCACAGAAAAAACAATTGGAGGAAAAACAGGAGGCCCGACGTAAGCAGAGAGCGGAATTTGAAGCGAAATACGGGAGAATTTGAGATATGCCAGAAATTATTTCTAATCTTTTGACGGTAATTATTGGCGCTATCCTGGGCTTTTTGAGCAGCGTTATCACCCGGCGGTTTGAATGGAAGCATGAGAGACGAAAAGCCTTACAGGATCAGCAGTACGTTTTATGCGGAGATGTTGCTTCCTTCCTCTATGCTTTGTTGGCTTTTGTGGGAGAAGATTCTGATATCAGTCAAGAAATCAACAGTGTCACGCCCCGTTCCGATGATATGCGTTGGGATGAAATAGAGAGGCGCTGGCGGGAGATCGAACCCCGCTTGTGGCTGCTGAACCGTCTTCAACGGGAAAAAATCCGCGAGTTGTATCACAATATTTCTGAACGCTCGCACGATTGCAGATATCAATCTGTCCTTGAAGAAACAGAGACTTTTATCAATAACTTGCGGGAAGATATCTATCATTAAAGGAGAGTTTTATTATGGATATGTGTCCAAAATGCCGAATGGGTTTTCTCAATGCAGTCAGTGAGCGTACTGGCGGATTCAGTGGTAAAAAAGCTGTTCTGGGCGCAGTGATTGCTGGCCCGGTGGGCGTCGCCGCTGGTGCTTTGGGCAAAAAGAAAGTTACATATAAGTGCAGCAGCTGTGGGTATATTGTTGAGAAATAATTGCAAATTCTTCATATGTAACCTCACGACCACATACCGTTTGGCTAAACAGATTTTTATCCGCAGCAGTTAATCCATTCCGAGCGGCAGCGAGGAATGGCGCACTTCTATACATAGCCTCGGCCATGTATCGTGCGCTCTGCGAGGCGGCGGGCCTGACATCCGAATGTCAGGCCCGCTTGCGTCGCTCCGCTCCGTACAAGGGGCTGCGCCCCTTGCGCCGCTTCGCGGCTATCCCTGACCGTTTACCGGACACGTCCGGCAGACGGTCTTTTTATTTTCAAAATTCTGAATCGAAGGAGGGCAGCACCCCTGACACGCCGACGCCCGGCGCCTCCTATACCATCACTTACAGCGCCGGTACAGGTACCGGGAGCATGGACTCCACCACCGTGGAGGCAGGCGAGCGGCTCATACTGCCCGCCTGCGGCTTCACCGCTCCCGCCGGACAGCAGTTCAAGGGATGGCGTGTGGGCAGCAGTTCCACTGTCTATCAGCCTTTGGATAAGGTGGCCATCACCGGCAATACCACCGTCACGGCTGTCTGGGATGACGGCGACTATGGCAATTACTACGTCTCCGTGCGCACGTCCAGACACGGCTCCGTCAGCTCCAATGCGGACTATGCCAGCAGCGGCAACCGGGTCACGCTGACCGTCACGCCCAGCCGGGGCTACGAGCTGGAGGACATTACCGTCACCAACAAAAAGACTGGCGACGTGATTTCCGTCAGCAGTTCCAGAAGCGACAAGTACCGCTTTACCATGCCAGCCGCCAATGTGACCGTTGAGGCCTTCTTCCGGGAAATCGCAGTTTCCGACCCCGTTGCCGTCAATCCTCCGGTTACTCCCGCTGTACCGAATACGCCCAACCTGCCCGCCGCCATCGTCTACGCGGATGTCCGGGTCACGGATTGGTACTATGACGGTGTGCAGTATATGGCCCAGCGCGGACTGATGAAGGGTACCTCCGCTACGGAGTTTGATTCCCACAGCAACACCACCCGCGCGATGGTCTGGACCATGCTGGCCCGTATGGCCGGACAGAGTACGGACGGCGGATCCAACTGGTACCAGAAAGGGATGGATTGGTGCATTGCCAGCGGCATTACCGACGGCAGCGACCCCAACGGCACGATCACCCGTGAGCAGCTGGCCACCATGCTCTGGCGCACCACAGGCAGTCCCGCGTCTTCCGCGCAGCTCAGCCAGTTCAGCGATTCCGGCAAGATCAACGCTTATGCGCAGGATGCTTTGAGATGGGCCACAGAACACGGCATTATGAATGGCAAGGGCGGCGGAATGCTCGACCCGCAGGGGTTGGCTACCCGCGCCGAGGTCGCGCAGATGTTTATGAACTATATGGTCAAAACAGGCGCGTAAATTTGCTTTTTTCGTTCCTTTCTCAGGGGGAGAAGGTCTGTAATGGGCCTTCTCCCCTCAATTTTCGCATGAAAAATCAGGACGGCGTCACGCCGTCTTTACCGATTCTCAACCGCTTCGACTATAGAGCGTGCAGAAAAAGTTTCAGTTGAAAAAATCCTCTCGCTGGCGTACAATAGGAATCAATTAGCAGGAGGGATTATACGGACCGGCGGGCTGCCGCCGGGGAGAGGAGATACGATGGAGTTTCAACTGAAGGACGGTATGCTTCTGGGGGCGGCTTCCGCGGCTACGCAGATCGAGGGCGGAGACGATAACAGCAACTGGTACGACTGGTACCGCAGGGGGTATGTCAAGGATGACAGCGATCCCTCCTGCGCCGTGGACCACTATGAGCGGTGGCGGGAGGATCTGGAGCTGATGAAGGATATGGGCATCCAGTGCTACCGCATGGGAGTGGAATGGAGCCGGGTGGAGCCTCGAGATGGGGTCTTTGATGAGAAGGCTATTGCCCACTATCGAGAGGAGATCCAGGCGCTGAAAGAGGCGGGGATCCCCGTGCTGCTGACCCTCCACCACTTCAACAACCCCCTGTGGCTGGAGGAGCGGGGCGGATTCGCTCAGAGGGACAACATTACCTGTTATCTGCGCTTCGTGCGGAAAATGGTGGAGAGCATGGGGGATCTGGTCAGTGAGTACATTACCATCAACGAGCCCAACGTTTATGCTTATAATGGGTATCTGGAGGGGGTGTGGCCTCCGGGACGGAAGAGCTTTCTGGAAATGAGCCGGGTCATGACCAATATGGCGGCGGCACACATTGAGGCTTACGGGCTTATCCGGAAGACGCGGCTGCAGATGGGGTACAAGGATACGCGGGTGGGGGTGGCCAACCATCTGCGGGCGTTCGCGCCTAAGGACCCGAAAAATCCGCTTCAGCGGTTTTGGGCCGAGCGGGTGGAGGAGCTGTTTCAGGGGAGCCTCACCAAGGCCATGTGTACCGGGCGGGTGGTGTTTCCCATTGGGAAGCATCCCAGCATCGTGCCGGGGGAGTTCTGCGATTTCCACGGGGTCAACTACTACACGCGCTCTACCGTCAGCGGTCCGGCGGACGGGGTGGCGGAGAACTGCCCGGTGAACGATCTGGGATGGGAGATCTATCCCGAGGGGATCGGGGAGGTCTGCCGGAAGGTATACGGCGTGTTGAAAAAGCCCATTTATATTACGGAAAACGGCACCTGCGACAACGGGGACCGGTTCAGGGCAAGGTATATTGCGGAGCATCTGCGGGTGCTTTGCGAGAGCGGGCTGCCGGTGGAGAGGTACTATCACTGGTGCTTCTGCGACAACTGGGAGTGGGTGGAGGGCACCTCCGCCCGGTTCGGGCTGGTGCATGTGGACTTTGAGACCCAGGCGCGGACGGTGAAGGACAGCGGGGCGTTTTATAAACGGGTCATTCAGGAGCGGGGCGTCAGCGAGGCGCTGTATGAGGCGTTCTGCGGCGGGGAGTATCCGAAAAACGGGGAGGAACAGGGCTGATGGAATGGTGGAAGGACGCGATCGTCTACCAGATCTATCCCAGAAGCTTTCAGGACTCCAACGGGGACGGAATCGGGGATATCCCGGGCATCATCAGCAGGCTGGACCACTTGCAGCAGCTGGGGGTGGGGGCTGTCTGGCTCAGTCCGGTGTATAAGTCCCCCAACGCGGACAACGGGTATGATATCAGCGATTACAGGGAGATCAATCCGGAGTACGGCACCATGGAGGACATGGAGCGGCTCATCAGCGAGGCGAAGAAGCGGGGCATCCGGATCATCATGGATCTGGTCATCAATCACACCTCTACTGAGCATTACTGGTTCCGGCAGAGCCGGGACCGGACCAGTGAGTATGCGGATTACTACTACTGGCAGCATGGTATGGCGGACGGAGGGCTGCCGAACAACTGGACGGGGTTCTTTGGGGAGGACTGCTGGGAATTTGACGCGGAGAGGTGCGAATATTATCTGCATCTGTTTGCGAAAAGTCAGGCGGACCTCAACTACCACAATCCGGCGGTGCTGGAGGAGGTGAAGGATATCCTCCGGTTCTGGCTGCGCAAGGGCGTGGCGGGGTTCCGGTGCGATGTTATCAACATCCTGTGGAAGGATAGTCTGGAGAATGGGAAGAAACGGCTGGCTCTTACGGGGAGCGAGCATTATCTGTCTCTGGAGGGGACCCATGAGATCCTGCGGCAGTTAAGGGAGGTACTGGACGAGTATGGGGCCATGACGGTGGGAGAGACTGTCTTTGTGTCGCCCCGGCAGGCCCGGGACCTGTGCGGCAGAGACCGGGGAGAGCTGAACATGGTGTTCTCCTTTGAACATATGGAGTGCGACCAGTATTTTATTAAATGGTTTAAGAGGAAATTCAGGCCTAAGGTGTTTTTCGAGTGCCTGGTGAAGTGGCAGAAGGAATTGGAGTGGAACGCGCTCTATCTGGAGAATCACGACCAGCCGCGGTCTATCCCCAGGTTCGGGAGCGAGGCGTACTGGAAGGAGAGCGGGAAGCTGCTGGCTACGCTATTGTTGACGCTGAAGGGGACGCCCTTTATTTATCAGGGGCAGGAGATCGGGATGGTGAATTTCGATTTTGACCGGATGCGGCAGCTTAACGATGTGGAGAGCAAGAATGTGGAGCGGGTGCTGCGGCGGTTCCATGTGCCGCAGCGGCTGCGGTGGAAGATCATCAGGCGGACCAGCCGGGACAACGCGCGGACGCCTTTTCAATGGAATGAGGAGAAGGGGGCCGGGTTTACTGACGGAAGGCCATGGCTGGGGATCAATAGAAACAGTGAGCAGATTAATCTGTCCAGGCAGGAGAAGGACCCGGAGTCTATCTGGCAGTGGTATAAGGATCTTTCCCGCCTGCGGCGGGACAGCGCGGTCCTCCGGCAGGGGGAGTTCGTACCTCTGGAGGTGGGGGAGCAGGTGTTTGCCTACCGGAGAGTTCTGGGGGATGAGGCGCTGACGGTGGTGCTGAATTTCAGCGAGAAGGAGGCTGTGGTTTCCCACAGGGGGGAGGTTATTCGCTCCAATGTGGGGAGAGAGAGGTTTGATGGAAGGATGGGGGCCTGGGAGGCCGTCATTCTGGGGTGATTGCCGCCCCTGCGGGGCGGCGGTTGCTTCCTTCTAACAGTTAGATTCGCCCCTGCCCGTGGGCCCGCCTACGGCGGGCTTAGCGCTAAAAGCGCCGCAAGCGGCGCTTCACGGGGGCGGGGACGGGGGCGTACTTTTCGTGTGAACGAAAAGTACCAAAAGGTCACTCAA
>JAAZZJ010000097.1 GCA_014237695.1 Oscillospiraceae bacterium
ACGCTGCATGTTGGCGCCCATGAGGGCCCGGTTGGCGTCGTCGTTGGGCAGGAAGGGGATCATGGCGGAGGCGATGGACACCATCATCCGGGGACTGATGTCCACGAAGTCCACCTTTTCCTTCTCCACGCCGATGATCTCGTCCCGGTGGCGGCAGGTGATACGCTCATTGACGAACTGCCCGTTCTCATCGGTGGGCTCCGCCGCCTGGGCCACAATATATTGATCCTCCACGTCGGCGGTCATGTAGACCACCTCGCCGGTGACCCTTCCGGTGGCGTGGTCCACCCGCCGGAAGGGGGCCTCGATGAAGCCGTACTCATTGATCCGGGCGTAGGTGGCCAGGTAGTTAATCAGGCCGATGTTGGGACCTTCGGGGGTCTCAATGGGGCACATGCGGCCATAGTGGCTGTAGTGAACGTCGCGGACGTCCATGCTGGCCCGGTCGCGGCTCAGACCGCCGGGGCCCAGGGCGCTGAGACGCCGCTTGTGGGTCAGCTCGGCCAGGGGGTTGGTCTGGTCCATGAGCTGACTGAGGGGGGAGGAGCCGAAGAATTCCTTGATGGCGGCGGTAACAGGGCGGATATTGATGAGGGACTGGGGAGTGACAATATCCAGATCCTGAATGGTCATGCGCTCCCGGATGACCCGCTCCATGCGGGAGAAGCCGATGCGGAACTGGTTTTGCAGCAGCTCGCCCACGCACCGCAGGCGGCGGTTGCCCAGATGGTCGATGTCGTCCTTGGCGGTCAGGCCCTTGGACAGGGCGTTCATATAGTTGATGGAGGCGAAAATGTCATCCACAATGATGTGCTTGGGGACCAGCTCGTCGGCGTGGGTGCGGATGGCGTATTTCAGGTCGTCGCCCTCGTACTGCTCCAGCAGCTCCTGGAGAACGGAGAAGCGCACACGCTCCTTGATGCCGCACTCCGCCGCAGGATCGAAGTCCACATACCGGCTCATGTCGCACATATGGTTGGAGAAGATCCGCAGGGGCTGGCCGTCCACGTCCACGGTGACCTCATTGACGCCGATGGCGTCCAGCTCCCGCAGCTCATTGCGGGTAAGCACGTGGCCAGGCTCGTAGAGCAGCTCGCCGGTGGCGGGGTGGACCACAGGGTCCACCAGGGTCCGCTCGGCGGCCCGGACCCAGAGGGCCAGCTTTTTGTTGAACTTATAGCGGCCCACGGTACTCAGGTCATACCGGCGGGAATCAAAGAAGAGGCCGTTAATCAGGGTCTCGGCGGAGTCCACCGTGGGGGGCTCGCCGGGGCGCAGCTTGCGGTAGATCTCCAGCAGGGCCTCCTCATAGCTCTTGCAGGAGTCCTTCTCCAGGGTGGCCCGGATGGTGGGGTCGCCGCCGAAGGCGTCCAGAATGTCGCCGTCCTCCTTGAGGCCCAGGGCGCGGATGAGGCAGGTAATGGGCAGCTTGCGGTTTTTGTCGATGCGGACCCAGAACAGCTCGTTGGCGTCGGTCTCATACTCCAGCCAGGCGCCCCGGTAGGGGATCAGCTGGGCGCTGAGAATGGGCAGGTCGGTCTTTATGTCCGTCTCCTTGCCGTAGTAGATGCCGGGGGAGCGGACGATCTGGGAGACCACCACCCGCTCCGCGCCGTTGACGATGAAGGTGCCGGACTTGGTCATCAGGGGGAAGTCCCCCATGAAGATCTCCTGCTCCTTGATGACGTCCGTCTTCTTGTTGCGCAGGCGCACCCGGACCTTCAGGGGGGCGGCGTAGTTCACGTCCCGGGCCTTGCACTCCTCCACGTCGTACTTGGGCGGCTCGTCCATGCTGTAGTCGATGAAGCTCAGTTCCAGGGTGTCGGCGTAGTCGCTGATGACGCCCACGTCGGCGAATACCGCCTGCAGGCCGGTGTCCAGGAACCACTGGTAGGAATCCTTCTGGATCTCCAGCAGGTTGGGCATGGGCATGATTTCCTCATGCCGGGCAAAGTTCTTCCGCAGCGTTTTGCCGTAGTACTTGTCCTTGGCCATCTTGTAATTCTCATCTGCCTTTCCGCGCCCCGCCGCCGGGAGGGGGAGGGACGCCTGATTTCCACAGTGCTTTGATACACACGGGTGGGTTGGTAATTTTAATGCAAATGGCTCTTGCGTTTTTCGTGGGAAACTGCTATACTGTTCTCAGTTGGTGGAGTGGATTTGCTCCACCTTTTAGACATAGCACTTCAGTTTACCATTTCCCTCTTGATTTGTCAAGAGGGATTTTCGCGCTTTCAGGGGGCCGATTCCCGGGAAAAAGCGCTGTGGAGGTGACGCCGATGCTGATGATCTATCTCAGCGCCATAGAGACCCCGGAGGAAAAAATCAAATTCGAGGAACTCTACTACCGGTACCGCGGCTTTATGCTCAAGGCCGTCAAGCGGGTCCTGCGGGGCGATCAGGACGCGGAGGACGCCGTACATAACGCCTTTTTGAGCATCGCCAGGAACATGAAGATCCTGCCCGAAATGGATTCCCCCAAGCTCAAGGGATTTCTCTACATTGTCGCCGAACACAAGGCCATTGACATCCTCCGGGAGCGGAAGCGCCGGGAAAACGAGGAGCCCCTGGACGAGGACGAGCCGCTGTGCGTCTCCGCCGGCGCCGGGGAGCGGTCCCTGGACTGGTGCATCGCCCAGCTGCCGCCCCGATATCAGGAGATCATTCTGCTGAAATACAGCCACGGATATTCCACCAGGGAGATCGCCTCCATCCTGGGGGTCTCCTTCCAGGCGGCCAGCAAGCTGGACCAGCGGGCCAAGGCCAGGCTGCGGGAACTGTGCGAAAAGGAGGAACTGCTGTGATTTCGGATAAGGAACTGCAGGAGGCGGCGCGCAGGTACGAGAAGGCTCTGCTGGCTGGACTGCCGGAGCCGGAGGAGTGCCCCGCCGTGTTCTCCCCGGCCTTTGAACGCAAAATGAAAAAACTGATCTTCCGGGTGGACCACCCAGTCCGGTTTTGGACGCGGCTGCTGCTGCCGGCGCTGCTGGCGGCGGCGATTGCGGCGGCGGTGCTGGCGATGCTGCTTCCAAAGGAACCGGTCCCGCCCCCGGAGCCTCCGGCGGCCCTGGAGACCGTACCCGCGCCGGAGGCCCCCGTGGAGCGGGAACCTGCGCCGGAGGCCCCGGCGGAGGAGCCGGAGACCATCATCTACCGTCCCACGTGGCTGCCGGAGGGCTGCACTTGGGCTCGGGAGGCTCTCTACGGCAGCGAGGGCATGATCGTCTATCAGACCCCCGGCGGCGATGAGGCCGTGTTCTTCTATGACCTTAACGGCAGGGAGGAAGACCACGAGGGCGAGGCCGTCCGGGTGGGGGACGGCGCCGGGACGCTTCTGCTGGGCCGGAGCAAAGGGGAACTCAACGAGCTGTTCTGGAGCGGGGAGGGGGTCTCCTTCTGGCTGACCGCCCCCTTTACCGGCGAGGACCTGATCCGCGTGGCCGAGAGCGTGGAGAAGGAAGCGCCGGCCTCCGCCTCCTGACCTCTGCAAATAAATTTTGGGGAAATTTTTCCATCCACTGTCCAAAACCGGCCCCCGCCAACGTTATAAAGAATAGGGGGATAAATCTCGAAGAGTGGGTGAGCGCGATGGAGGAACATAAGGGAAAGGGCCACAGCCGTGTCCGGATGGATTTGACCGGGCAGCGGTACGGGCACCTGACTGTTATAGAGCCTGCGGCCAATATCGGGACCCGTACCGCCTGGAAGTGCCTGTGTGACTGCGGACGGGAGACGGTGGCAAAAAGCAGCTATCTGCGCAGCGGACGGACCGTGAGCTGCGGCTGTGTCCACGCAGGCGGCATCGGCGCTTTTCTCACCTATGTTGACGGGACCTGCGTGGAGATGCTGCAGGCCAAAAAGGTCCGGAGCAACAACACCAGCGGTGTGACCGGGGTGGAGTGGCACAAGACCAAGCAGCGGTGGCAGGCGTCCATCTGCTTCAAGGGGAAGCGCCGCTGCCTGGGCTACTACACGCGCTTCGAGGACGCCGTCAAGGCCTGGAAACAGGGAGAGGAGACCCTCCACGATACATTTCTGCGTGAATATGCGGAAAGGCTGGCATCCGAAAAGGTTGTATGAGAGGGAGTGCTGCCTGTCCGCATACACCGGAGAAGGGAGGGGGCTGGAGAGTATCCGCCGTCAGGAGCGTCCGGGACGGCGGGGGCAGATGATGAGGACGCACCGGCAAACCCGGAGAAATCCGGCGGCGCAAAGTTACGGGACTGGGACGAAACCCGACAGCCGGTCAGGGACGTTATGTTCGCCGGACTGCAACTGGCAAAACCGGGGAAACCCGGTGACGCAAAGGTTGGACCTGCCCCGCAGGAAACTGCGGAATGGTAGCCCGCCCGCCGGATACCTTTGCATCCGATTTATCGCAAAGAAAGGAAAGAAACAACATGAAACGCACAAAGTTTACCGGCAAGCGTTGGCTTGCCATGGTGCTGTCCTTTGTGATGTGTTTCGGCCTGCTGCAAACCACGGCATTGGCGGCTAGAAACTACGTTGTGCCTGTTTACGCCGTCGGCGTGGACAGCAGCAACAAAGTGGTTTCCGTCATGCCCCAGGGCTTTACTGCAAAGGGAAACACAACCACACAGGAATCCACCACAACCAGCGGAGTTCAAAACAGGACTTGGAACTGGACCGCTAACGGCGATAACACCTATACCATGACCGCCTATGCGTCCACCAATGTCAACGCATTCCCCTATATCAAGTGGCCCGGTGATCTCTGGAATCTGCCCAGCGGCTCCACCTACAAGGGATATAAAACCTTCAGCACTCCTCCCTATGTGGGTCAGTCCTTGGGTGCGCCCAATGCCCCTGGCTACTCCTGGCAGTACGGGAAGGGCAACTTTAACATCCAGGTCACCAACGCGACCGGCACCTATTTGGTGTACTACTTCACCGTTCCCGCTCCCACCTACAACTACAGCTTGACCTACAACGGAAATGGCGGTACGGTAAATGGGCAGGCCGCTTATACGGCCACGTCCGGCAATATCACCGCCACCAGCTACTCTTTCAATTCGCTCACAGCGGTGAAGGATGGATTTGAGTTCTTGGGTTGGGCCAGCACTCAGGCTGCTGCGAACAATGGTACGGTGGATGTTTCCTGGCCGGTTACTCTGACCAGCAGCAACTCCAGCAAGACGGTTTATGCCGTGTGGAAGGAGTTGCCTCAGGAGCCTGTTGCGACGGACTGCATCACAGTCAACAAGGTGTTCAGCGGCCTGACAATTGATGAGTTCCCCTGGGATTTCTCCATCGAGTACACGGCGGTCAACACCAAGGATCCGGAGTACAGCACGACTAAGACGCTGACTATGGACAATGCGGAAGATTTTGACGAAACCACGATGACCGTGACGTGGTTGGCACCCCATTACTCCAAAACCGGCGGTAGTACCGTGACAATCACGGAAAATTGCGATGTGGACGAGTACACTTACACGACCACAACTACCAAGGGCACAGTGGATGACAGTACGCATACGATTTCTATGTCGTTTGTGAACGTCTCCACCAAGGGCACCGTGACTCTCACCAACAACTATGTGCCTGCTACGGCCACTGAAAATCCGAAGTTGACCGGCTTCACCAAGACCCGGCTGACCTCTGTTCCTGCCGAGCTGGGTCTGACCGGCATCAACACCGATACCCCTGTCAGTTTGAAGGTTGGTGAGTCTGCCACCCTGCTCTATGCCATCACTGTGACTGGCGACGAGGGCGCGAACTACACCATCACTGACCCGACTGCTGAGGCTGTTGATCCCAACGCCATGAGTGGGACTATCGACAGCACTGGCGAGGCGACCGTTTATGTGACCATGACCATTGACATTGATGATGTTGTAGAAGGTTATGTTGAGAACACCGCATATGTCGAGGCAGGTGTTAACACTGACTTAGGAGACATCACACCAACTGTTTCTGAAGCTACTAACGTGATTGGTGAGTTGACTGGTGGTAAACGGTACGATGATGCCGAAGATGGGACGATTGATTTTACTGTTGAGGTGACCAACAAGATTGGTGCTACCCTGAGTAGCCTGAAATTGACGGATACCATGCAGAAAATCTCTATGATTATGGGAGAGGATGAAAATCCCAGTTATACCATCAAGCTATATTCCCAAAGTGGGGAGGAAATCACTCCTGTTGTCTCATCTGTAACAAGTGATGGCCGTGAAACTGTGTGGTATATCGAAGGCCCAATACCACAGGATGCAAAGGTTGTGCTGACTTACAGTGGAAAGATAGATTCCACTGTAGTTGAGGGAGAAAAGTGGAAGAATTCTGTTTTCCCCGAGTACACAACAGAGGAAGGTGCCATGGTATATGGTGACTTTGAGTTTGTTGGCACGGCAGAAGGGAATTGGGTGCCTTCTGGTATGTTTTCTTGTGAGGGGGTAGTTGGAGAATGAAAAGAGTAGGAAGAATTTTCCCTGTGATTATGTGCTTGGTGCTATGCCTAACGTTGTCGCCTATTTCTGCTATGGCTGCCTGGAGTACAGAAGGACCGATTACTCCGGTGACTCCCAGTGAGGAGGATGACAAGTACCGGCCTGGCACAACAAATCCATGGGAGACAGAAGGGCCTATTACCCCTGATAAGCCCACGAACCCGACCGACCCTGTGGACCCTGTTGATCCCGTGGACCCGGTTGACCCCGTGGACCCCGTTGATCCTGTGGACCCTGTTGATCCCGTGGACCCTGTTGATCCCGTGGACCCCGTTGATCCTGTGGACCCCGTTGATCCCGTTGATCCTGTGGACCCTGTTGATCCCGTGGACCCCGTGGACCCCGTTGATCCTGTGGACCCCGTTGATCCTGTGGACCCCGTTGATCCTGTGGACCCCGTTGATCCCGTGGACCCCGTTGATCCTGTGGACCCTGTTGATCCCGTGGACCCCGTTGATCCTGTGGACCCTGTTGATCCTGTGGACCCTGTTGATCCTGTGGACCCGGACCCCACGCCTACTCCCACACCCACGCCCAGGCCCACTCCCACTCCTACGCCCACCCCGACCCCGGGCGGCAATAATGACGCTGGCGGCGATGTGACAATCGAGGACCCGGATGTTCCTCTGGCCGATATGCCCGAGGGAGATCTGACCGAGATTGAGGAGCAGGAAGTTCCTCTGTCTGATATGCCCGAGGAACTGACCGAGATCGAGGACCCGGAAGTACCTCTGGCCGATATGCCTGAGGAGGATCTGACCACGATTGAGGACGGCGATGTTCCTCTGAGCGACGTGCCCCAGACCGGCGAGGCATCCACCATGGTGTGGCTGGCGGTCCTGCTGGCCTCCGGCATGGGTCTGGTCTATCTGAACACCGGCAAGCGCAAGGAAAACGCGTAATGACCCAGGCGGCCCGGGACACCGGGCCGCCGTTTTCACAGGAGGAACCCATGAACAAACGGCTCCGCACCATTCTGAATATTGTTCTCATCCTGGCGGCCCTGGCCGGGGCCGGGCTGCTGCTGCGCCAGCAGCTCCAGTGGCGCGACAGCGCCGCGTCGGCGGAAAGGGCATCGGAGATCGTCCATGCCGTCCCCGCTCACGATTCCAAGCCTGCGGCGATTCCGGCGGAAGAGCCGCCGGTCCCGGGACCGGCCAATGGGTCCGTTGAAACGGACCCATTGGTAAAGGAGCTGAAGACCATGGATATTGCCGCCCTGCGGGCGGTCAACCCTGATGTAGTGGGGTGGATCACCATCCCCGGAGGGGATATCTCCTACCCGGTACTCCAGGGGGAGGACAACGACTACTACCTCCACCACACCTGGGAGAAGAAGTGGAACGGGGGCGGGTCCATCTTCCTGGACTGCCGGAACAGCGGGGACTTCGGGGACTTTCACACCCTGGTCTACGGCCACCGGATGCGCAACGGCACCATGTTCGCCCCCCTGCGGCGCTACGCGGAGCAGGACTACTGGGCGGAACATCCGGACATCTATGTGACGGACGGGACGCAGGTATACCGCTATGCGGTGTTCGCCGCCTGGGAACCGGAAGTGACCAGTCCGGTCTACGCCAGGGAGCTGGACAGCGAGGAGGCACGCCGGGAGATGATTGAGGCATGTCTGTCCTCGTCCGTTATTGAAACGGGGGTGGTCCCCGGCCCGGAGGACCGGCTGCTGACCCTCTCCACCTGCACGGGGACCGGCCACGCGACGCGCTGGGTGGTCCAGGGAAAGCTGGTGGATACATACCCGCAGGAGGCGGAGTAGGAGCATATTTTTGCCGGGAGGCCCCGCAGCGGCGCGGGACCTCCTTTTATAGTCGAAGCAGATGAAAATCGGTAAAGTTCGGCGGTCAAAACAGGGTGTGGACTTCGTTGTCGTCCT
>JAAZZJ010000098.1 GCA_014237695.1 Oscillospiraceae bacterium
GACGTGCTGACCCAGCTGGAGGAAAAGCGCCAGCGGCTTGAGAAGGACCAGACTGAGGCCGAGCGCCTCCGCTCCCAGCGGGAGACGGACGCGAAGAAAGCCCACGAGTTCCGGGAGCAGATGGAGCGGGCCAAGGAGAACGCCCGGACCCGGGGCGAGGCCGAGGCCCGGCGCATTGTCCGGGAGGCCCGGGCACAGGCGGACGCCATCTTTGAGGAGCTGGCGGAGCTTCGGAAGCAGCAGGAGAAGGCCGCCAGCTGGCAGAACGTCAACGATGCCCGGGCCGCCATCCGGGGGAAGCTGAACCAGATGGAGGAGGAGCTGCGCTTTGAGGTAGAGAAGGAGCCCATCCCCGCCCCCAGCCGTCCCATCCGGGAGGGCGACCTGGTGGAGCTGGGGGGCACCCGGAAGCAGGCGGTGGTCACCGCTGTGAACGGAGACAAGCTGCAGCTGCTGGCGGGGAACATGAAGCTGACCGTGAAGGCTGGTGAGGTGCGGCTCATCGAGGATGCGGAGAGCCTTGTCAAACGGGAGGCGAAGAAGCGGGCCGCGGCCACCGTCCAGCTGGCGGGCGCCCGGGCGGCGGTGAACGAGCTGGACATCCGGGGCCTCATGACCGATGAGGCGGATCTGCAGGTGGAGCGGTTTCTGGACAGCGCCGTCCTGGGAAAGCTGAATATCGTCACCATCATCCACGGCAAGGGGACCGGCGCGCTGCGCAAGGCAGTCCATCAGCAGCTCAAGCGGCATCCGTCGGTGAAGTCCTTCCGCCTGGGCCGGTACGGCGAGGGGGAGGACGGCGTCACCGTGGTGGAGCTGAAGCAGTAAGGTCCGGAGAGAATCGACCTGATATTTAAGAGGTTCCCGATGACGATCTGATCTGGGGGAGCAATTAAATAAACATTTATGTAAAAGGGGTGCGCACATGTTAACGAACAAGACGGCCGCCGTCACCGGCGGCACCCGCGGCATCGGTCTGGCTATCGTTAAGAAATACCTGGAAAACGGGGCCAACGTGGTGGTGATGGGCTCCCGGAAGGAGACCGTGGACAAGGCGCTTGCCGGGCTCACAGAGTATGAGGGCCGGGTCATGGGCCTCTGGCCCGATCTCTGCGATCCGGAGGCGGTAGCGGAGGCCTTTGCCGCCGCCAAGGAGCGCTTCGGCAGGCTGGACATCCTGGCCAACAACGCGGGCATTTCTTCCCGCACCAGCCTCTACGACTATACCGTCGAGGAGTTCGGCAAGATCCTCGACATCAATGTGAAGGCTGTCTTTGTCTGCTCCCAGGCGGCGGCCCGGATCATGAAGGAGCAGGGCGGCGGCGTAATCATCAACACCAGCTCCATGGTGGCCGAGTACGGCCAGCCCGCCGGGTGCGGCTATCCCGCCACCAAGTTCGCCGTAAACGGCCTGACCCGCTCTCTGGCACGGGAGCTGGCGAAAGACCACATCCGCGTCAACGCTGTGGCCCCCGGCGTCACCAGGACCGACATGGTGGCGGCTCTGCCGCCGGAGATGGTGGAGCGCATTTCCTCCGGCATCCCCCTGGGACGGGTGGGCGAGCCGGAGGATATCGCCAACGCCTTCTCCTATGTCACCGGCGTCACATTGCGGGTGGACGGCGCGGCCATGACCTGATCCTATTGCGGGTCCGAACGCGCGGCGGGGCCGTCAGGTCCCGCCGTGTATTGGAATATAATAAAAATACAGAAAGGACTGCCACACTATGAGCAAATACGCTGGAACGCAGACAGAAAAGAACCTGGAGGCCGCCTTCGCCGGCGAGTCCCAGGCCCGGAACAAGTATACATATTTCGCCTCCAAGGCCAAGAAGGAGGGCTTCGAGCAGATTGCGGCCCTGTTCCTGAAGACGGCGGACAACGAGAAGGAACACGCGAAGATGTGGTTCAAGGAGCTGGGGGGCATCGGCTCCACCGCCGGGAATCTGGCCGCCGCGGCGGCGGGGGAGAATTTTGAGTGGACCGACATGTACGCTGGGTTCGCCGAAACCGCCGAGAAAGAGGGCTTCCCCGAGCTGGCGGCCAAGTTCCGCATGGTGGCCACCATCGAGAAGCATCACGAGGAGCGCTATCGCGCCCTGCTGCACAACGTAGAGGCCCAGGAGGTTTTCAAGAAGAGCGGCGTCAAGGTTTGGGAGTGCCGGAACTGCGGCCACATCGTCGTGGGCGAGCAGGCCCCTGAGATCTGCCCCACCTGCGCCCATCCCCAGGCGTATTTTGAGATCTGCGCTGAGAATTATTAAGAAACAGACGGGGAGGCGCAGTCGCGCCTCCCCGTCTGCACATAGATAAGACCCGGAAGCGGTCAGCTTCCGGGTCTTATCTATGGTTTGGAGGATCAGATGAAAAAGAAGTCTTGTCACTTGCAAGATTAAGGATACCCGAAGGTTGTTAACAAAACCAGCATAGATTGTTACAAAAGTCTAAAATCTTCTGAGGACTTTTGTCACTGTGCGTCGATAGTGGAAATTCTGCTGGAAATTGCCTCCAGCACGTCCAAAAGGGCGCTGACCGTATCCAGGGAGGTGAAGGTGGTGACGCTGTTCTCGATGGCCAGCCGCCGCATCTCGAAGCCGGCGTTCACATGCTCCGCCGAGCTGGGATCCCGGGTATTCACCAGGTAGGCCACCTTGCCGCCGCGCATGGCCTCGGTGATGTCCCGGGGGTCTTCGGTGTAGTCCCGTTTGCGGCGGGTGCGGATGCCGTGGTCCTTGAGAAAATTGGCCGTGCCGGTGGTGGCCTCGATATTGAAGCCCAGGCGGTAGAAGCGCTCCACCAGGGGCAGGGCCTCCTCCAGATCCTCCTGACAGATGCTCAGCAGCACCGTCCCGTGGTCCTGGAGGTTCATGCCGGCAGCCTGCATGGCCTTATAGAGGGCGTAGGGCAGGCGTTCGTCGTAGCCGATGGCCTCGCCGGTGGACTTCATCTCTGGGGAGAGATACGCGTCCAGTCCGCTGAGCTTGCTGAAGGAGAACACGGGGACCTTGCAGTACCACCGCTTCTTCTCCGGGGGATAGAGCCCGGTGATGCCCTGGTCACGGAGGGTCTCCCCCAGGATGACCTTGGTGGCGATATCCGCCAGGGAATAGCCGGTTGCCTTGCTGAGGAAGGGCACCGTCCGGGAGGAACGGGGGTTGACCTCGATGATGTAGACCTTCTCCTCCCGGTCCACGATGAACTGGATGTTGTAGAGGCCAACGATGCCGATGCCCAGGCCCAGTTTTCTGGTATAGTCCAGAATGACCTCCTTCACCTCCGGCGAGATGGAGAAGGTGGGGTACACGCTGACGGAGTCGCCGGAGTGGACGCCGGTGCGCTCCACCAGTTCCATGACGCCGGGGACGAACACATCCGTCCCGTCACAGATGGCGTCCACCTCCACCTCCTTGCCGATGATGTACTTGTCCACCAGCACCGGCTTGGACTCATCCACCTCCACGGCGGTCTTCAGGTAGCGGCGGAGCATCTCCTCGTTGGCCACGATCTCCATGGCCCTGCCGCCCAGCACGAAGGAGGGGCGCACCAGTACGGGATAGCCGATTTCCCGGGCGGCGCGGATGCCGTCCTCCAGATTAGTGACGGCCTCGCCCCGGGGCTGGGGGATGTCCAGCTTGCGGAGGACCTGCTCGAAGATCTTCCGGTCTTCCGCCCGCTCGATGGCCTCGCAGTCCGTGCCGATGATGGTCACTCCGTGATCCCTCAGGGGCTGGGCCAGGTTGATGGCCGTCTGACCTCCCAGAGAGGCGATAACGCCCACGGGCTGCTCCAGATGGATGACGTTCATCACGTCCTCCACCGTCAGGGGCTCGAAGTACAGCTTGTCGGAGCAGGTATAGTCTGTGGAGACGGTTTCCGGGTTGTTGTTGATGATGATGGCGTCATAGCCGCTCTTCTTGATGGTCTGGACGGCGTGGACGGTGGAATAGTCGAACTCCACCCCCTGTCCGATGCGGATGGGGCCGGAACCAAGGACGATGATCTTCTTGTTGGCGGATACCACGGACTCGTTCTCGTCCTCGTAGGTGGAGTAGAAGTAGGGCACGTAGCTGTCGAACTCGCTGGCGCAGGTATCGATCATCTTGTAGACCGGGAAGATGCCCAGCTCACAGCGCTTGTCGTAGACCTCACGCTCGCTGCACTTCCAAAGCCAGGCGACGGCCCGGTCGGAGAAGCCCCGGCGCTTGGCCCGGCGGAGCATGTCCGTATCCCAGGGGCGGGCCTTGATCTCCTCCTCGTAGTGGACGATGTTGCAGATCTTGTCCAGAAAGAGCATGTCGATCTGGGTAGCGGTGCAGATCTGTCCCAGGTCGGTCCCCCGGCTCATCAGCTCGGCGATGGCAAAAATGCGGTCGTCGGTGCCCAGCTGGATGTAGTCCAGCAGCTCCTTGCCGGTGTAGTCGTTGAACTTCTCCATATAGATGTGGCCCACGCCGCCCTCCAGGGAGCGGACGGCCTTCAGGATGCTCTCCTGGAGGGTCCGGCCGACGGCCATGACCTCGCCGGTGGCCTTCATCTGGGTGCTGAGGCGGTTGCTGGCGGAGCCGAATTTGTCGAAGGGGAACCGGGGCATCTTCGTCACCACGTAGTCCAGAGCGGGCTCGAAGCAGGCGGGGGTGTTGGCAAGCCGGATCTCCTCCAGGTGCATCCCCACGGAGATCTTGGCGGACACACGGGCGATGGGATACCCGCTGGCCTTGCTGGCTAAGGCGGAGGATCGGGATACTCTGGGGTTTACCTCGATCACATAATACTGGAAGGACTGGGGGTCCAGGGCAAACTGGACGTTGCATCCGCCCTCGATCTTCAGGGCGCGGATGAGCCGCAGGGCGCTGTCCCGGAGGAGGTGGTACTCCTTGTTGGTCAGGGTCTGGCTGGGGGCCACCACGATGGAGTCGCCGGTGTGGATGCCCACGGGGTCGATGTTCTCCATGTTGCAGACGGTGATGGCGGTGTCGTTGGCGTCCCGCATCACCTCGTATTCGATCTCCTTATAGCCCTTGATGCTCTTCTCGATCAGCACCTGATGGACGGGGGACAGCTCCAGGGCGTGCTTCATCATCTCTCGCAGCTCGTCCTCGTTTCCGGCGAAGCCGCCGCCGGTGCCCCCAAGGGTGAAGGCCGGACGGAGGATCACCGGGTAGCCGATGTCCGCCGCGGCCTGTGCCGCCTCCTCCAGGTCGTTGGCGATCTCAGAGGGGACCACCGGCTCGCCAAGCTCCAGGCACAGCTCCTTGAACAGCTCCCGGTCCTCGGCCCTGCGGATGCTGTCGTAGCTGGTGCCCAGCAGCTCTACGCCGCACTCGTCCAGAATGCCCTGCTTTTGCAGCTCCATGGCGAGATTCAGCCCCGTCTGCCCGCCGATGCCGGGGACGATGGCGTCGGGACGCTCGAAGCGGAGGATCTTCGCCAGATACTCCACCGTCAGGGGCTCCATGTAGACCTTGTCGGCGATGGTGGTGTCGGTCATGATGGTGGCGGGGTTGGAGTTGGCAAGGATGACCTGATATCCCTCCTCCCGGAGGGCCAGACAGGCCTGGGTGCCGGCGTAGTCGAACTCGGCGGCCTGTCCGATGACGATGGGGCCGGAGCCGATGACCAGAATTTTTTTCAAGTCCGTTCTCTTAGGCATGCCGCTTCTCCTCCTCCATCATCTGAATAAACCGGTCGAACAGGCAGCCGCTGTCCTGAGGGCCGGGGGCGCTCTCCGGGTGGTATTGGACGGAAAACACCTTGTCTTCCCTGCAGGCCAGGCCCTCCACGGTGCCGTCCAGCACGTTGACGTGGGTCACCTCCAGGCCGGTGTCCGCCAGAGAGTCTCCGTCCACGGCGTAGGAGTGGTTCTGGCTGGTGATCTCCAGCTTGCCTGTGGACAGATCCTTCACCGGGTGGTTGCCGCCCCGGTGGCCGAATTTCAGCTTGTAGGTCTTCCCGCCGTAGGCCAGGGCAATCATCTGGTGGCCCAGGCAGATGCCGAAGAGGGGGAATTTCCCGCGCAGCTGCCGGACCAGCTCGATCACGGGCTTCACGTCCTCCGGGTCGCCGGGACCGTTGGAGAGGAAAACTCCGTCTGGCTCCATGTCCAGAATGGTCTGGTAGGGGGTGTCGTAGGGGACCACGGTGACATTGCAGCCCCTGGCGTTCAGGGAGCGGACGATGTTCAGCTTGATGCCGCAGTCCACCGCTACCACGGTGAAGCGGTGGTTGGAGGTGCGGGCGTACCAGCGCTTTTTGCAGCTGACCTGGGCCACCTGGTCATGGCGGAGCTTGGCGGCGTTCAGGAGCGCCAGAGCCTCCTCCAGAGGGGTGTCCGCGTCTGTCAAAAGGGCCTTCTGACTGCCCGCGTCCCGGATGGCCCGGGTAAGCTTCCGGGTGTCCACGCCCTCGATGGCTGGGATGCCGTAGTCCTCCAGGATCTCCGAGAGGGTCTTGGTGTAGCGGAAGTTGCTGGGGATGTCGTTGTACTCCCGGACCACCAGCCCGCCGATGGTGGGGATCTTGGTCTCGTAGTCCTCGTCGGTGACGCCGTAGTTGCCGATGATGGGATAGGTCATCACCACCAGCTGTCCGGTGTAGGACGGGTCGGAGACGATCTCCTGATAGCCCACCATGGAGGTGTTGAACACCAGCTCGCACACCCGGTCCCCTCTGGCCCCGAAGCGGCAGCCCAGGTACTGACTGCCGTCGGCCAGCACGATCTTGCCGTCTAATTGTCGGATCATCCGCGTTCCTCCTTTGTATCGCCATAAATCTGATGTAATCTATCAAACGCCGGTCAGTACCGGTCTCCATATTCCGCTTTCGCAAGGTCTGTGTATTTCCTGACGAACGCGCTCTTCGCGTCTGTATAGGCATCCCGGTCGTGTTCGTACTTTTTCCAGAGGGAGAGCTTCAAACGCTCGTACTCCCCGGCAAGGGCGGGATGACCAGCCATGTAGTCCCGAAAGTACAATTCATCGTGATCTCCGGCATAGCGCAGATGAATGTGGAACACACGCTCCGCAAAGCCCTGGCTGGTATAACCCTTATTGAGGGATATTCTGGTTTCCGCCATGCACATGCAAATCCAGCCGCTGCTTACCAATATCTCCTTTGCATCTGCCATGGAAGCGTCGGGAGGGAGTTCTATGAGAATGTCAATAATCGGCTTGGCCCATATGCGGGGGACCGCGGTACTTCCAATGTGGCTGATCCTGATGTTCCGGTCCGGCAGAAGGGCCTCGATGGACAGCTTCTCCTCCTCATACCAATCCGCCCAGCAGTCTTTATGCTCGGAAAGAACAACAGGGAACAGCTCCCACAGCTCCTCCAGCGTCATTTCGAACAGGGGTTTGTTCATATAGGCCTCCGCAATGAAAAAGAAAAGCCCGGCCCATCACGGACGGCGGCGCAGTCCGTGATGCCGGGAAATATCGTAAGAGAGACAGTAAACGAAGCCGCTTCCGCCAAAGACGCCGCCAATGCCCGCCCGGTTCTTTTCAATGCCGGCGCCCCCTCTCCACAGTACAGTTATCAACAAAAACTATCGCACAGATCGGGAAGGAAGTCAAGACAAACCGGGGACATCCTTACGATTTATGGAAGTTCCATAGTGGCGCGGCAGAAAAAGGGGAAATAATCTGTATGATTATCTCTTGCCTTTTCCCGAAGAAAATGTTAGCCTAAAGATGAATTTTTCAATCAAAGAGATCTGCCTGCGACTGACGGGATTGTGGGGTACCACAGGGGAACAGGTTAGAGTACACATGCCGTCCGTCTGGGCAGTCCGCTTCCTGTGGGGAGAGGACTGCTCATATTCATTTTTATGGAGGAACAGCCAATGAAGAAAGCCGGCATCGTCATGGGCAGCGCCAGTGACCTGCCCGTGGTCCGCAGGGCCGCAGAGACCCTTGCGTCTTTCGGCGTGCCCCATGAGGTCCATGTCTATTCCGCTCACCGCACCCCCGGGGAGGCCGCGGCTTTCGCCAGGGAGGCCCGCGCCAACGGTTTTGGCGTGCTGATCGCCGCCGCCGGGATGGCGGCCCATCTGGCGGGGGCCCTTGCGGCCCAGACCACCCTGCCTGTTATCGGTATCCCCTTGAAGTCCAACGCGATGGACGGCGTTGACGCGCTTTTGTCCACGGTACAGATGCCCTCCGGTATCCCGGTCGCTACAGTTGCCGTTGACGGAGCCGTCAACGCCGCTTTGCTTGCTGTGCAGATTCTGGCCGTTGAGGACAAAAATCTGGCGGCAAAGCTGGACGGGCATCGCGCCGCCGGGGCGGCGAAGGCCCTGGCCGCTGACGCGGAGGTCGCTGCGGAGTTCAA
>JAAZZJ010000099.1:0-3201 GCA_014237695.1 Oscillospiraceae bacterium
CAACCGTGAGTTCAAGGGCATGACCCCCACCGGCATGACCTTCGGCGAGCTGGCCTCCATGACCGGCGGCGGCGTCCAGACCCCGGGCTTCATGGGCCACGGCCGCCACTTCATCGCCTCCAAAAAGTTCGCCGCCGCCGAGGGCGGCATCTCCCGCATTGTCTGGATGCCTAAGGAGCTGAAAGACGACGTGGCCCCCCGGCTCAACGCCACCGCCAAGGAGCTGCTGGGCATCGACGACTTCTGCGGCATGGTGGGAGACGAGACCATCACCTCCGATCCCGAGGAGCTGCTGAACTTCCTGACGGAGAAGGGTCACCCCGTGCTGAATCTGGAACCGCTGATGTAAGCGCAATACTTGCAGGCCCCGCGCCGGACCGGCGCGGGGCCTCTTTATATCAGCGCGGGGACGGATGCCGCTCCCCTACTCGTCAGATGTGCCGTTGCACTCCCTGTAATTCTCGATGATCGCGTCAAGAGACTCGATCTGTTTGGGCGTGAGCCCGGAGACATCCAGGAAGGCGTCTTTATCTTTGCTGACGCCCAGTAAATAGTCAGTCGTTACCCCTAATGCCCGTGACAGCCGGATCAGCTTAAATAGAGATGGAAGCCTGTTTCCCGATTCATACGTGGCAATTGTTGCGCGTGTAACACCAATTTTTTCGGCTAACTGCCCTTGAGAGAGATTTCGCTCATCTCTCAACGCTCTCACATTTTCCCCTACCGGTAACATCGGCTACCCCCCCCTTTTTTATTTAGTTTAGCATGTCCATACGTTGTCATGGGGATACAATAAATGTTGACTAATGACAACCAGAATGGTACACTGACAGCAAAGGAGGGAGCGATATGAAATTAGAAGACTACCTGCCTGATTTGGAAGAGGAAACTGGTCCGATTAAAAACGTCAAGGAGTGGGCTCCCGGCGTATACTACATAGAGACCGGCCAGGAAGAGACCTTTTGGAAGGAATTTTTCGCCGTGCTGGACGGCGCGCCTATGGCTGCAAAAGTTCGGAACTACGGCAAAAAAATGGACGGCCTGCGCCTCTTTGCTCTGGATGATAATACCGGCGGCTGGCGGATCGTGCAATATGAGATCAGCAAATATCGTGCTAACCACAAGAGAAAGCCCGTGCCGGAGGAGATCTTCCATGATCTCAGCCTCCATGCCATAGAGGTCCACCCGGAGTATTTCGGCACGTTCCCCGTGCCGTACCACACGCCGGACGGCTATACGCTGCGCCACCGGACCCTTGCCAACGGCATCTACTGGCTGGAGACCAGCACTTACAAAGAGCTGCTGGCGGTCTGCTTCCCCATCTGGAACGCGGAGCTGTCTGCCGCGGCGCTCACCCTTGCCAAAGTGACATCTCAGGACCGGACCGCCGGTATAAGCAGGACCATGAGCTATCTCTTTTTTGCAAAGGAGTTCAGCTGTGTGCCTGTCTATGAGCTGATGGAAACCCGGAAAGAGTGGGACGGGACCGTCATCCACCGTCCCGCGCTGATGAATGCCCTCTGGGAATATGCCCCAAAATACACAAGGGGCCTGAACGGAGGGGAGGGCCATGCGCTCGATGCCCGGACGCGCCAAATCCTGGAGGCCGCTGATCTGGAGATCCTCCCCCAGCCTGCTGCCAGTGAGTTGATCGGCATGTTCCCGGATGTGGGGACAGACTTCCTGCTGCTGGAATAGAATGCAGGTCTGCATGATCGAGCAGAGCCTCCTTCTGAAAAAAATTTCCGTTTTCCTGACAGATTTCCCCTCCCTGTCTTGTTTTCTCAGTGAAAGGGGTGATGCCTATGACCGACGAACGGGCGGAATATCCGGTGGAACACTACGCCGATCTGATCCTGCGGACCGGCAAGACCTGGCTGGGCGATATGGACGACGCCAAGGACATCTGCCAGACGGTCCTCATCAAGCTGCTGGAGAACCCCCGGGAGTTCCCGGACCCGGTCCAGGAGCGGGCCTGGGTGATCCGGGTGGCGGTGAACGAGTGCAAGAACTGGCGGAAGACCGCCTGGTTCCGCCGCCGGGTCCCGCTGGACGAGTCCCTCCGGCTGGCGGCGGAGGACCCGGAGCCGGAGGACGGCGGTCTGCTGGCGCAGGTCCAGGCCCTGCCCGCCATGTACCGGGAGGTTATTTTCCTGCGGTACTACGAGGGTTATGAGGTGAAGGAGATCGCCGCCCTGCTGGGCCGGTCCCCGGCGCTGGTGAGTACCCATCTGAAACGGGGCAAGGAAAAACTGAGAAACATGCTGGGAGGTACGGAGTATGCACGAGGATTTTGAGCGATACAAGACCGGGCTGGACCGGGTCCGGCTGACAGCGGAGAGCAAGAAGGCGCTGACGGAGAGCCTGCGCCGCCGCAGGACTGCGGACCGGCCTGAGATCAGGACCCGCCGCCTGCGGCTGGGGGCGGGTCGGATTGCCGCCGCAGCGGCGGCGGTGTGCCTGCTGGTGACGGGAGCCGTAGCGGGGGTGGTGGCTTCGCCTACTCTGCATGATCTGGTTTTTGGAGAAAGTGAGGGGTATGAACAGAGCAGCGCATTTATTGGGAAGTCTGTGGAGAATCACGGCTGGACGGTCACCATCACTGACTGCGTGGGAGACAATCTTGATTTATATTTGGGCCTGGAACTCACAGCGCCAGAAGGAACTGTTCTGAGAGAAGGCGATTATCAATTTGGAAACAGACCCGGCGATATAGACCTGACTTTTCCCGATATGGGGAGAGGCGGTGAGAGCTGGGGCATCTGGCAGTTACCGGACGATGATCCCACAGATAACAAGCTCAACTTTATGCTTCACAGCGGCACTTTTTTCCCTGGGGAGAGCTATAACGGACAGCGGATGCAGTTAAAGATATATGACCTCTGCAAAATATGGTACGATACGGAGAGGCAGGAGAAGATCCTGGACCCCGTCTGTAATGGAACGTGGGATTTCGGGGAAATAACCATTGATCTTCCCTATACCACCATCCATCTGGAGCCCAATATTCCGGTGACCACACTGGATGTGGAAGCTACTATCACAGAAATCATGATCTCCCCAATCAGCGTGCTGGTCCGTATTGAGGGCGATGCTTTGAAAGGTCATCATGCATGGGTCCCTAAAAACGCGCGCGATGGCTACTATGGCTGCGTTGAGTACCAGGAGATCATTCTTTACAGCGAAGATGGCAGCACTGTT
>JAAZZJ010000099.1:3211-8280 GCA_014237695.1 Oscillospiraceae bacterium
ACCGCAGAGTATACCCGGGGGGGCACTGGGTGCTGGGGCGGCGAAGCAGACAGCGATGAAGAAGGAATGCTGCTTTTACAGCGGTTCTATGCATTGAAGACAAATTATATTCCTCGGAAGCTCGTGGACGTGGACAGTCTCACCGCCATCTCTGTCTGCGGCGTAATGATCCCCCTGAAATAAGAAACAAAGAGAGGCCCTGCGGCGCTGTGCGCCGCAGGGCCTGCCTCATATATTTCCATTTAATCGCCAAAGCTGATGCCCAGCAGTTTCGCCTCTTTCACAATGGAGGAATCGGGGTCCACCATCTTCAGCTTTCCGGCGACCTCCTCCAGGGGGACCTTCACGATCTCCCGGTTCTTGTAGCCCACCATGAAGCCGTATTCGTTCTTCAGAATTAGCTTGCCTGCCTCGCTGCCCAGCCGGGAGGCAAACACCCGGTCATAGGCGCAGGGGCTGCCGCCCCGCTGGGTGTGGCCGGGCACCGTCACCCGGACCTCCAGCCCGCAGCGTTTGCCCAACTCTTCGGCAATCTCATAGGAGACAGAGGGGTGCTTGCGGTTGGCCAGCTTCTTCTTGTACTCCTTCTTGCTCAGCCCGGCGTCCTTCCTGGAAATGGCGCCCTCGGCCACCGCCAGGATGGTGAAGCGGCTGCCGCTCTCGTGGCGCTCCTTAATTTTTTTGGCAAGCTTATCCACATCGTAGGGGATCTCCGGGATGAGGATGATGTCCGCGCCGCCGGCGATGCCCGCGTTCAGCGTCAGCCAGCCTACCTTGTGGCCCATGACCTCCACGATGAAGATGCGCCCGTGGGAGGCGGCGGTGGTGTGGATGCAGTCGATGGCCTCGGTAGCCACGTTCACCGCGCTCTGGAAGCCGAAGGTCATGTCCGTGCCCCACAGGTCGTTGTCGATGGTCTTGGGCAGGGTGATGACGTTCAGGCCCTGGGTGCGCAGGAGGTTGGCAGTCTTATGGGTGCCGTTGCCCCCCAGGATGACCAGGCAGTCCAGCTGGAGCTTGTAGTAGGTCTGCTTCATGGCCGCAACCTTGTCCACCCCGTCCTCTCCGGGTATCTGGATGGTCTTGAAGGGTGTGCGGCTGGTCCCCAGGAACGTGCCTCCCTTGGTCAGGATGCCGGTGAAGTCGGCGTAGGTCAGCAGCTTGAACCGTCCGTAGATCAGTCCCTGGTAGCCGTCCTGAAAACCGTAGATCTCCACCTTTTCTCCCGAGTTGAACAGCGTCTTGGCGACGCCCCGCATGGCCGCGTTCAGGGCCTGACAGTCCCCGCCGCTGGTCAGCATACCGATCCGTTTCATGGCAAAGCCCTCCTTTGTTATTTTCCGCCCCCGCAGGGGATGTTTTTACCTTGTCTATTATATAGCGGTTTGGGGAGAAGTACAAGCGAAAAATTGAAAAGAAGGCGGATATTGCAGCCATGTAGTATTTACAGCTCAAGAAATTCTGGCGGCTGCTCTTAGCGGTCTTTTGACTGACAGCGTTTATGATCTGCCCAAAATTCTTCCATGACTTCGTTGAACTTCCGGGGCACATCCATATTTACGCAATGTCCCGCGTTTTCAAAAATGACAACCTTTGCCTGGGGCTCTCTGCTTTTCCAGCGCTCTACTTCTTTTCGTTCCCCGGGTATATCAAATTCTCCGCACCCGATCAATAAAGGATACGTTCTCTGCTTTGTTTGGAATACATTTACCATACTGCCCAAGGATGCCAAATACAAAAAGGATTTCTTTGGGAACTGAACATTCATATTGTAAAAATCATTTTGCGCCTGTGGGGAAAAGGCGGATATTTTCTTATTCGCTTTTGCGAACCATTTGATCGAAACAAAAGCCCTCAGCATCATCAGCATCTGTGAAGCGCTGTTCTTTTTTTGCATTTTTTCATCAAAATTGTTGATGTCATATCCCCCAAAGCAGGCAAGCGAATTTACGGATTCGGGATATCGATTTGCGAAATCCTGTGCCAATACAGCGCCCAATGAAACGCCCGCAATATGTGCCTTGTCGATTTTTTCGGCTTTCATAATATCGTATATCCATACCGCCATGTTCGCCAGGCTGTCCCCCCTTTCCGTATCTGTTGATTTTCCATGTCCGATAATGTCAACCGCCAGTATGTTGTATTTGCCCTGGAAGTATTCAATCTGGGATTGAAACATCTTGTGATCCACAAATGCGGCATGAAGAAATACGATCCATTCACCGCACTTGTTTTCGCTGGTATAGTATACAATCGGTGAAGAGTCCAATTTTGACTGCTGCATTGCCGTTTATCCTCCATTTTATTGATTAGGTCATGTTTGCATGTCACAAAGGCAGCACCGCACACCCCCGGCAAGGGCTGGAGGAAGGCGGCTGTACGAACAGAAGGTCAGCCAAACCGCCTATTGCCACAGAAGAAAGAATCGGCTATAATAGTGAAAAGCCTGCCCCCGCAGGACAGAAGCCTGCGGGGGCGGCGCACTGCTTTACCGGTAAAGCACTTGATACGCAGGCCTGCAAAGGGGAAACATGCGCTTTGCTAATGCGTTGACTGCAGCGGCAGAATCGTCCGTGCGGCCACCAGGTCCACCCCCGTGCCGCAGAGATCGGCCAGCACCACGTCCCCGGTCCGGACGGGGGCCTGGACGTCCACCTGGCACAGCGCCCGGGCCGCCTCCAGCAGCTTCTCCTTGGGGATGGGCGACCGGGTCTTTACCGGACACCGGGGAAGGGCCGCGCCGTGGAGACGTACCGTCCCCGTAAGGACCCGGGTGGGGTGGAGTACCTCGCTTCTGCCGTACTCCTCTCCCCGGGGGCAGGCGTTGCCGGTCACCCGGCAGCCGCCGGTCTCATCCACCCGCAGATGGCAGCCGTTGGGACAGACAATACAGATCAGTTCTTTCATACCTCCGCCTCCTCCGCGCTGACGGTGATTACATTGCCTTCCGCCAGGGCCAGCAGTCCCTCCGGCAGGAAGATGCGCTCCATCTCTCCAGGGGCCATATGCTCCCGCTTGAAGCGGGCGATCCGCTTCTCCCCGGCTGTGACGGTGACGGCGGATTTTCCAAACACCCGGTTGACCCGGAAAAACACCTGCACGCCCTTGCCTGCCGCCTCCACGCGGATGCGCTGGGGGACGGTATAGGTTACGGCGCTCCCGTTCTCCACCGCCAGGGTGCGGCGGGAGGGCGTCTCGCCGCTTCGGATGTACGCCGCCGCCGCGGCTCCCGCCCGGCTGCTCTCCTCGCTGACGAAGTCCACCAGGTCGTGAACCTGCAGCACATTCCCGCAGGCGAATACCCCGGGAATGGAGGTCTCCATGTTCTCGTACACCACCGCGCCATTGGTCCGGGGGTCCATCTCCGCCCCCAGGGCGCGGGTCAGCTCGTTCTCCGGCAGCAGGCCCACGCTCAGCAGCAGGGTGTCGCACGCAAAAACCTGTTCCGTGCCGGGAATGGGCTGCCGCCTCCCGTCCACGGCGGACACCACGACTTTTTCCAGCCGCCGGTCTCCGATAATACCGGTAATGGTATGAGAGAGGAGCAGCGGGATATCATAATCCCGGAGACACTGGACGATATTCCGGTTCAGGCCGCCGGAGTAGGGCATCAGCTCCACGCAGGCCAGCACCTTGGCCCCCTCCAGGGTCATCCGCCGGGCCATGATGAGCCCGATGTCTCCGCTGCCCAGGATCACCGCCCGTCGGCCCACCATTTTCCCCTCGATGTTGATGAACCGCTGGGCCGCCCCTGCGGTGAGGATGCCGGAGCATCGGGTCCCCGGCACGGAGATGGCCCCCCGGGTCCGCTCACGGCAGCCCATGGCCAGGACCACGGCCCCGGACCGGACCGTCTGGCAGCCGCCGTCTGGGCTGACGTACCGGACGGTCCTGTCGGGAGAAACCGACAGGACCATGGCGTCCGTTTTCACCTGAACGGCGGTACTCTCCAGCATGTCAATGAACCGCCCGGCGTACTCCGGACCGGTAAGCTCCTCCTGAAAGCGGTGGAGGCCGAAGCCGTTGTGGACGCACTGGTTGAGGATGCCGCCCAGATAGCGGTCCCGCTCCAGCAGAAGGATATCTGTCACCCCCGCCTCCCAGGCGGACAGAGCGGCGGACAGGCCCGCAGGGCCGCCGCCGATGACAGTCAGCTGGTGTTCCTTCATGCCCATGCCTCCTTTGTCTCTCCGGTGAGAATGTAGGAGCCCGGCTCCTCCAGGGGAACCGCCTCCGGGGGAACGCCCAGCTCCCTGGCCAGGATCTCCTGGACCCTGGGGCCGCAGAAGCCCCCCTGGCAGCGTCCCATGCCCGCGCCCACCCGGCGCTTGACGCCGTTGATGCTGGAGGGCGGGATGGGCGAACGGAGAGATGCAATGATCTCCCCCTCCGTCACCGTCTCGCACCGGCAGACCACCCGCCCCCAGCGGGGGTCCGCCGCAATCAGCTCGTTTCTCGCCCCGTCGTCCAGCTCGTGAAAGCGGACCCTGCGGCGGGTATCGATAAAGTCTTCCTTCTCCTCCAGGGCCAGGCCCTTCTGCTTCAGGAGCCTTGCCAGCTCATCCGCGATGGCCGGGGCGGCGCTGAGTCCCGGGGAGCAGATGCCCGCCGCGTTGAAAAAGCCGGGAACCGTGGGGCTCTCCTCCACAATGAAGTCCCCCCGGTCGGAGCCGGCCCGGACGCCGGCAAAATTCCGGATATTCTCCCGGAACCGGACTCCGGGAACGCTGCGTACCGCCAGCTCCCGCACCGTTTGAAGCCCCCGGGGCGTGTTGGCCGTATCCTCGGGACCGGAGGGTTCCGCCGTGGGACCCACGATCAGGTTGCCGTGGACGGTGGGCGAGACCAGAACTCCCTTCCCCATAGGGCCGGGGCACTGGAAAATCACCCGGCTTACACGGGTCCCCTCGCTCTTGTCCAGCAGATAATACTCCCCCTTGGCAGGACGGATGGTGAAGGCCTTTTCCCCGATCAGCTCGTGGACCCGGTCCGCATATACCCCGGCGGCGTTGATGATGTACCGGCTGTGGAACACGCCTTTCGGCGTAGTGACGGCAAAGCCCTCCCCC
>JAAZZJ010000009.1:0-21513 GCA_014237695.1 Oscillospiraceae bacterium
AAAGCCCGGTACGGCGCGGTGGAGGGCCGCACGGTGGTGGGCGAGGGGGGCCGCAGCCGCAGATACTACATTATCCGGCAGCTGCCGGAGGACTTCGTCCTCCACGAGGAGGACGTTGCCGCCATCGCCCGGTCCGCACAGGACGCCCTGTCTCCCCTGCTGGCGCGCCTGCGCGCCGGAGAGACCGCATGACCACGGGCAGGGACATCCACGCCCTCCGGCGGCAGCGCGGGCTGACGCTGGATGAGCTGTCGGCTCTCAGCGGCGTCCACCGGGACGATCTGGGGGGCTATGAGCGGGGAGAGATCACCCCCCGGCCGGAGACGGTACGCAAAATCGCCGCCGCCTTGGACGCGCCCATCGCCGCCATCCGGGACGGCGTGGGCTGGACGGAGCCCCGGCCCGAGGAGAGCTGGGAGATCGCCGGCGAGGAGACGCTGCTGCGGGAGGGCATTCTGGAGAGCGCCCGGGCGTTCTGGGGGGAACCGGCCGCCCTGCCGGAAGAGGACATCCGGGCGCTGATGGCGTCTATCCGGGCCTCCGTCCCCGCCCTCATCGAGCATATGAGGGACCCCCGCCCCGAGGAGGAGATTACCCGCGCCCTGCTGGCGGAGCTGAACGCCCTCGCGCCGGAGGAGGATCAGGAAGACCGGGTCCGCCGCTGGGCGCTGACGGATGAACAGTGGGAGCGCCTGCGGGACCTCTTCCCGCCGGAAAACAGCGGCCGGGGCCGTGCCCTCAAGAGCAACCGTCTGATGCTGGACGGAATACTCTACTGGCTGCGCTCCGGGGAGCCCTGGGCGGCCCTGCCCACCTGCTTTGGCCGGAGCCGGTGTGTTGCCGGCAGGCTGGTGCTGTGGCAGAGGACCGGCGTATGGCGGCAGGCGCTGGCGAGAATGCTGGCGGAGGGAATTCTTCGGGAGACGGACGCCGCCGTGGCCCTGGAGCAGTTCTCCGCGGAGGACGGCAAAGAGGCTGGAACAGATTTCTGAATGGGTCTGTTCCAGCCTTTTTGCCGGTATTTTCCGGAATTCCGCACCGTCCCCCGGTTCTCTCCCGGCGCATTCCCGCATTTGACAGATTGCGTCATTTCCTGTATGATATGGGGAGCTTCTCTCCCGCGCCGGACGCGGGGAGATGGTGCAAGGAGTGATACATATGAAAAAGGCCGTTTGTATTCTTGCATCCTGCCTGCTGGCGCTGCTGCCGGCAGGATGCTCTCAGGCTGCGGGACAGGCCCCGCAGCCTGTTGACTCCCGGGAGTCAACAGGCGCTTCCCTCAGTATGGAGGCGCTGGCGAACATGCCGCCCCCCGCCGGGGAGGAGGCGGACCGGTTCGCTATCGTGGAAGCGGAGACGCCCGAACCCCTCGAGGAACCGGAGGACGCCGGAACGGACGAGGTCATAGAGATTGAGCCCGCTTTCACCCTGGAGGATGCTCTCGCCCTCCGGTTTGACGATGTCCCGCAGGAGGACCCGCGAGCCGGTTCCATCGGCTACGCCGTCCTCCGGGGCTGGCTGATGGGGGCGGACGAAGCCCGGTTCAACCCGGACGGCTACGTCACCCGTGCGGAGCTGGTGACGGCCCTGCACCGCATGAGCGGCGGGGAGGTGTCTGATACCGTCCTGATCACATTTTCCGACACGGACACGGATTCCTGGTACACCCATTCCGTGTCCTGGGCCACAGAGACCGGCATCGCCCAGGGAGGGACGGACGGGACCTTTGACCCGGACGCCCGGGTCACCCGGGAGCAGCTGGCGGTATTTCTGTACCGCTTTGCCGCTCCTGAGACACCCCCGGCGGGCAGCTTGGAGGCCTGGCAGGACGGAGACACCATACCGGCCTACGCCCGGGAGGGGATGGCCTGGGCGCTGGAAAACCGTCTGTTCGCGGGGATGGTGGGAGACGTCATTCATCCCCGGCTCCCGGTTTCCCGGGGACAGCTGGCCCAGGTGCTGACGGCGCTGGCGGCCTGCCGCGAGGAGGAGCCTGTGGCCCGGGAATTGTCGGCAGCCATCCATTTCCCGGCGGCGGAGAGCGCCAGCCAGGCCCATCACCAGGAAATTCAGGAGAAGGTGGACGCCACAGCGGCCAAATACGGCGCTGTGGGATTGCAGGTGGCAGTCATTGAGGACGGACGGGTGACGGACACCTACGCTTACGGCTGGGCCACCAAGGGAACCGACCGGATGACCCCGGACCACAAGACCCGCATCGCCTCCATCACCAAGGTGGAGGTGGGACTGGCGGCCATGGCCCTGTACGAGGACGGCGTGATCGATCTGGACGGGAGCATCGGGACTTACTGGGGCGTCAGCGCGAAGAATCCCTACTATCCCGGCGACCCCGTTTCGATCCGCGCTCTGCTGACCCACACCTCTTCCATCCCCGCCCTGGGGGACGATGCCTCCCGCGCCCGGTGGGCGGTACAGGACCGGCTCCAGTCCGGCGGGTTTTCCCGGGTCAGGCCCGGGGCCACATCCTCCTGGATCTACAACAATTACGCCTACGGAGTGCTGGGGCAGACGCTGGAGATCGCCTCCGGGAAATTCCTGGACGACGTGATGGAAGAACACTTCTGGGAAGTCATGGAGATTGACGGCGCTTTTGAAAGCGGAAACGTAAAGAACAAGGATCTGCTCTGTACGGTGTACCAGTATGGCAGCGTAGGGCGCAGCCTCTCCGCCATGAGGAGCAACACCCGCCGGTACAGCCCGCCGGGGGCCACCGGGGCCTACTTCTCCGGCGGCATGACCATGAGCGCGGCGGACCTGGGAAAGATGACCGCCCTGCTGGCCAACGACGGATGCTATGAGGGCCTGCAGCTGCTGAAAGCATCCACGGTGGAGCTGATGGAGCAGCGCTGTGAGCCCCAGCTGCCGGACGGCTCCTGGCAGGCGCTGTCCCTGCGCTCCCAGGACGGCCTCTATGGCCGGGACCGGCTGTACTACCACACCGGCAGCGCCTACGGCGTATTCAACTTCATGTCCTACGACCCCGATACCCGGGACGGAGTGGTGGTCCTCACCTCCGGCGCCAGCGGCGCACAGGACGGACGGGGCATCTACGCCGTATGCGGCGAAATCAGCCGGTATATCTATGATACCATCGCGTAACAGGAGGAAATCCATGATGCAACGTCTTTTTTCTCTGCTGCTCAGCCTGGCCCTGCTGATCCCCTGCGGCTGCGGCCAGAGCCTGCCTGCCGCCAATGCCGTCCAGGACCCGCCTGCCGCCACCGTTCCGGAGGATATCCCGGCTCTGCCGGAAGCTCCGGCAGAACTCCCCGCAGAGCCCTCCGAACCGGAGCCTCCGGCCCCCACCACCGCCACCCTGGCGGTCTGCGGCGACGCTATGAGCCATATGCCCGTCACCAACGACGTCTGGGACGGGGAGAAATATGACTATGTGCGGGTGATGAACGGCGCAAAGTCCTGGGTGGAAGCCGCGGATTACGCGGTGGTAAATCTGGAGACCACCTTTGCCGGGGGACCCAAATACTCCGGGTATCCGGCCTTCAACTCTCCGGACGATATGGCCCGGGGACTGAAGGACCTGGGCTTTGACCTGTGCCTCACGGCCAACAATCACAGTCTGGACAAGGGCTGGTCCGGTCTGAGCCGCACGCTGGACGTACTGGACGAAACGGGCCTGGCCCACGTGGGCACCAGCCGCTCCCAGGAGGAACAGGATGTAAACCTGGTGGTAGCGGACGTGGGCGGCATCTCGGTGGCGTTCCTGGGCTACACCTACGGCACCAACGGCATCCCCATACCCAAGGATCATCCCTACTGCATCAATGTGTTCAACACCGACTATCTTTCCAACCTCCGGGATCTTGACCGGGACCGTCTGACCTCCGATCTGGAGCAGGCGAAGGCCGCCGGGACAGATCTGGTGGCGGTGATGATCCACTGGGGCGTGGAGTATCAGACCAAGCAGAACGCCTACCAGGAGGAGATCGCGGACTTTCTCTTTGCTAATGGCGCGGATATCATTCTGGGCGGCCATTCCCATGTGCCGCAGCCCATGGAGCTGCGCACGCTGGGTGACGGGAGGCAGGGCTTTGTGTGCTACTCCCTGGGCAACTTCATCTCCTCCCAGAACGATGAGTACACCGATACTACGGCGGTGCTGACCCTGGAGCTGACCCGGGACAACGAGACCGGCGAGACCCAGGTGACAGGGTACAGCTACGCGCCCATGTATATGCTGGACCGGGAGGCCGGGGCAAAGCCCCGCTTCCAGCTGCTCGACGTCTATGAGACGCTGGCTTCCGGGGAAGCGGGGGAATCCCTCACACGGCGGCTGGAGAAGGCCGTGGCGGACTGTCACAAAATTTTCGGCGCGGCAGGCGACCCCAGAGCCGTGCCTGCGGAATAAGGAAAAGCCCCCGGACGGGGGCTTTTCCTTATTTTTCGATACCGGCCCACGTGACCAGCCACGTATCGTCCTGATAAATCAGTTCCATGGTCAGGTAGCTGTAGGCATCTTCCCCGCCCAGGCGGAACTGGACGGAGACGTCCAGCGCGGCGGGCGGTCCCTGGGCAGTATCCGGATCATAATCCCCAGCAGGCGATATGGCGATATGGCTGCCCGCGCTCACGCTGCCATACACGTTTTCGCCGTATCCGTACACGTCCGCACCCGGCGCCAGTATGTCCTCCACGCTGGCGAGATCGTCCGACATCACCGCCTCCAGCATCCGAAAGGCGGCGTCAAAGGCGCTGGACATCCACGGCAGGCCCTCCGCAACGCGGAAGGAGCGGACCATATCCAGGAACCGGATGCCATGGCCCTCCTCGGCCTCCAGGAAATAGCTGGCACTGCACACGAACGCGCCGGTCTGCTCTCCGTCCTCATCCCAGGGCAGCAGCCAGACCTCCCGCTGGGCGGCATTCCAGTCCGTCCCGTTACCGGCTCTGAAATAGCGCGTCCCCTTGGGGAAGGCCGGGTAATCGTCCTCCTCTGCGGACCGGTAGAGTCCCTTCAGCTGCCCCAGCACCTCTTCCGCGATTTGATCCGCAGAACCGCTTTTATATTCGATCTCCAGCTTGCATTCCGGCAGCTCCTCACCGGGAATAATGGGCGGATCACGGGGTTTGATGGTGTAGATTTCCCCCTGCTGGAAAGCGTAGTAGGACTCCTCGTTGTACCAGATGGTGAACCTTGGGACCCTGCGCTTCTGGTCCATGCAGATCTGGAGGAGGTGGAGCCGTTCCGCCTTCGCGGGCCGGGCAGGATTTTGCTCATTTTCATCAGCAGGGGGATCTTTCTGGGCGTAAGTGGGGATGTCCTCCCCGATATGAGGCGGCGCAGGCGGAAGATCGTTCCCCTTCGCCCCAATGCCCGCGCGGACTGCCAGCACCACCGCCAGACAGGCCGCCAATGCCGCTCCCCAGGCAATCCAGCGGCCCGCGCCGGTCTTTCTGCGTTCGCTGCGCTCCAGCAGCTCATCGCTCACGCCGCTCAGGGCGGCGAACAGGCGCTCTTCCTTCTTCATAGAGCGACCCCCTCCTTTTCCAGATACTTTCTCAGCTTCTCCCGGCTGCGGTACAGGCTTGTTTTCACCGTGTTCAGCTTCATCCCGTACCGCCGCGCCGCTTCCTCCAGGGTCTCCCCGTACCAGTACCGCCGCAGGAACACATTGCAGTCCCGTTCCGGCAGAGTGTGGAGAAACCGGTCCAGGATCTCCTCCAGCTCCCGGCCCTCCACGATCTTGTCCGCCCCGGGGACGGAGGGCACGCATTCCCCCAGCTCCTCCAGCGCCTCCACGTACACCCCGCCGCCCCGCTTCTGGGCGGTCCGGGAGCGCAGAACGTCGCAGGCCAGCCGCCGGGTGATCTTCCCCAGAAACAGCTTCAGCCGGTTGGGCCGTTCGTCCGGCATGGCGTTCCATGCCCTGATCCAGGTGTCGCTGACGCATTCCTCCTCATCCTGCGCGTTTGCCAGCAGGCCCCGGGCGATGGAGCGGCAGTATGCGCCGTATTTTGCCGCCGTCTCCTGGATGGCGTCCTCGCTGCGAAGCCAGTACAGATCGATGATGGCCGTGTCTTCCATGGCTCTCGCCTCCTTTTCTTGCGTTCTGCCCTTCCAGTCGTAATTTTATAGTGAAAGGTTCTCCATCCGGCAAAAATTTATGGGCCCAGACCTGTGAAGGGGTCCGGGCCCGGATGTTTTTCGTTAATGCGCCCCGTTCCAGACGGCCAGAGCCGTCACGGACCCGGCGTCCTCCACGCGCCACACCTGCTCCAGCGCGCCGGTAGACGGATCGATCCGGTGGACGCAGATGGAATTGTCGTCCTGCCCTCCCGCCAGCAGCCAGCTTCCGTCCGGCGTCAGGCAGAAGTCTCTGGGCGTCCTGCCGCCGCTGGGGTAGAAGGATGGCGTACCCAGTATCCCGTCCTCCCGGACAGGAAAGACGGCGATGCAGTGGGGTCCCCGCAGGGAGGCGTACAGGAACCGTCCGTCGGGGTGGAGCCGCACCGCCGCGCCCATGCCCGGTCCGGTCCAGCCCTCCGGCAGGGCGGGGGAGATTTGAAGCAGTTCCCCGGTCTCCGGGTCAAAGACGTCCATCTCGCCCGTCAGCTCGGTGAGGACGTACAGCCGCCGTCCCTGCCGGTCGAAAACGCCGTGGCGGGGTCCCTGCCCGTGGCGGGCCGTCAGATCGTTCCCTTCCTCCGGCAGCAGCCAGCCCCGTGCCCAGTCCGCCCGGAAGCACCGCAGCCGGTCCGTCCCCAGGTCGCAGACATAGACCCGGTCCTCCTTCGGATGGAGCAGGATCTGGTGGGGGTGGGACATCTCCTGCCGGTCCGGGTCTGCTCCGCGGCCTTGGAAGCTCCAGGCGCAGGAGGCGGTCCGCAGGGCGTGGTCCTCTCCTACGGGCAGTACGCATATGCCGCCGTTGTAGCTGGCGGCCAGCAGATGCCTGCCATCGGAAGACAGGGCCGCGTGGCAGGCCAGGGGACCCGCTGCGGGCTGCCGCCCTAGCAGGCGCAGTCCGCCGCTCTCCGGATCGACGGCATAGGCGGACACCCCGGAGCCGGGTACGCCGCCCAGCTCCTCCAGCTCATTGACACAGTAAAGATACCCGCCCTCCGGGTCCGCCGCCAGATAGGAGGGATTGGGCGTGGAGGGGGTGACTCCCAGCAGCTCCAGCCTGCCGGTGTCCTCCTCCAGACAATAGCAGGCGATGCCGCCGCTCCGCCCCGGTACGACCTCGCCGGAGGCCATCGGGATATCCTGGGTGTACCCGCCTGTAAATACCAGCATCGTTTTGTCTCCTTTTTCCTTTGTAATGCCAGTATAGCACAGGCCGTCCGGACTTGCAACGCCTCCTGTTCCGGCGCTGGAGAGCGGCGTAGGATTTTGTCGTGAAAACGGTTTACAGAAGACTGGTTCTGTGGTAAACTAACAGCGAAGTTTTTTCAGGAGGCGACGCCGTGAAGGTCCTCAAGCGGATGCTGCAATTTGTAACGGATATCATACGCAAGGCGGATATGAAGCTGCTGGGACTGTGCCTGGTATGCACGGCCTTCGGGCTCATATTGATCGCCAGCGCCACCGCCTACCTGGACTACGACAAGCCGGGTACCCAGATAAAGCGCGTACTGATCCAGACCGCCGGGGCGCTGCTGGGCATCGGGGCCTATTTTGTCTTCTCCAATATCGACCTGGAACATTTCGCGGAAAAATGGTGGCTGTTCCTGGTATTCAACTTCGGGTTTATCGCACTGCTGCTCTCCCCTCTCGGTCAGGAGAGCGGCGGCAACCGCTCCTGGCTGGACGTGGGCTTGCCCATGATGATCCAGCCGTCGGAGATCGTGCGCCTGTCTTTCACAGTGCTGCTGGCCAAACAGATTGCCTGGTTCCGGGACAACCGGCGGATGAAGGGGCTGGGGTCCCTGGTCTACCCGGCGGCCCATGCGGGACTCATGTTTGTGTGGATTTATGTAATCTCCAAGGACGCGGGCAGCGGACTCATGTACCCGGTGATCTATCTGGGCATGGCCGTAGCGGCAGGGCTGGCGTGGTACTGGTTCGCCCTGGGCTTCGGCGCACTGGGGCTGGGCATCGGAGGACTGGCACTGTTTGAGAAGCTGCCTCAGTATTGGATGGACAGGTTTCACGTGGTGTTCGACCACACCTACATCAGCGCCAATGACATCGGCTGGCAGCAGCGCCGGGGGATGCTGGCGCTGGGCAGCGGGGGCCTGTTCGGTCAGGGCCTGTTTCAGGGCATCCAGACCCAAGGGGCCAAGGGCAGCCTCCCCGCCCGGCAGACGGATTTTATCTTCTGCGTCTGCGGGGAGGAGCTTGGACTGGTAGGATGTCTGGTCATCATTGTGTTGGAATTCCTGCTGGTTTACCGCTGCTTCCAGACGGCACGGCTGGCCAGGAGCAGCATGGACGCTTTGATCTGCGTGGGGTTTGGGGCCATGCTGATCTTTCAGGTGATTGAAAATATCGGCATGTGCCTGTTCGTGATGCCGGTGATCGGACTGACCCTGCCCTTTTTCAGCTACGGCGGCAGCTCCATTGTAGCTCTCTATGCGGCTATGGGCATGGTCTCCGGCGTCCGCAGCCGGACGCTTCCGGACTGGCTGCGGAAAACGTAAACAGCCGCTGGGATAGATCGGAGAGAAATTTTATCTGAAATGAAAAATTCCCCTTTACAATAGCGGAAGTTTCTGCTATACTAGGTAAGCGTTCTGAGGGAATTCCTCAACGGACAAGTTCATATTGTCAGGTATGCGCCCGTGGCGCAGTTGGATAGCGCGTGTGACTCCGACGTTTCAGGCCGGTTCAGCTGCGATATGGCGCAAAGCCCTGCAAACAGGGGCGTTGGCAGGACAGAGAAGAAAAATCTTGATTCTGTTGACTACTGTTTGACTACTGATTTCCCGGATTGCCGGGAAGCCTCACAACTTCATATTGCTAGGTATGCGCCCGTGGCGCAGTTGGATAGCGCGTGTGACTCCGACTCACAAGGCCGCTGGTTCGAATCCAGTCGGGCGTACCAGAAACCCGCATAAATGAATAGTTTATGCGGGTTTCTCTTATATAAAGTTGTAATAAAAATTTTAGGGTTGACCACTATTGCAGCAGTCAACCCTGTTTTTCAGATTTCGAGACTTTGCTGGAGCGTTTCACTGGCTGCCTTCTTGTTTTTGTCAAAGGCATGGGTGTAAATGTCTAGCGTGGTGGAGGGCTGGGAGTGGCCCAGGAGGCTTGCCACCGTAGCTACGTCCGTGCCGTTGGCAATCAGGAGGCTGGCGTTGCTGTGGCGAAGGCTATGCACATTCAGCTTTTCCGGCAAGCCGTTCTTTTTGAGGATCAGCTTGAACCTCCAGGTGAAGGAACTGGGCGTCATGGGATCGCTGCTATAGTGCTTGCGGAATACGAAGTCATCCTCTGTCAGCTCACGGTTTTCGTAGGCATCCGCCTGCCAGTCGCATTCCTGCCGGTATTCTTTCAGCAGGCTTTCCATCTCTGGAGAGAAGTACACGTAGCGGTCACCGGCAGCGGTCTTGGGCGGCTTGGTGAACACTTCTTCCCCGGTGAGCTTGACCACGTTGCGCTGGATGTGGATGCTGTTTCTCTCGAAATCAATGTCCGACCACTTCAGTCCGCAGCACTCACCCCGGCGCATCCCGGTGGCAATGATGAGTTTGTAGTAGGTTTCGTACTTGAGACTTTCATTTTCCAGCGCGGCGATAATCTTTTGTACTGTTTCCTCGTCTGCAATCAGCTTATCCTTTTTCTTCCCGGAGTATTTGTAGGTGCGCCAGGCCGGATTGTGATTCAGAAATCCGCTCTCCATCGCGTCGGAGAGGATACCGCAGAGGCAGGCGTGGACGCCCTCAACGGTGTGCTCGGAGATCGGCAGGCCGGTGTTCTGACTGCGGTGCGTCCGGAGTTCGGCGTAGAGCTTCCGGAAGTGCTCCGGGCGGAGCTCGGTCAGCTTGTACCGGCCCAGGTAGGGCATGAATCTGCCGATGTCCTGCCTGTCCCGTGCCAGGGTGGCTTTCGCCAGCTTATCCGGAGCGACATCCCGGAGCCAGATCTTCACGTACTCCTCCAGGGTGATGGACTTGTCCACTGTCAGAGGCGTTTCCTTGCACTCTTTCTCGAAGAACACAGCCTGCTCGTTGAGCCACTTCTCTTTCTGCTTTGGAGTGAGTCCCTCGGGAGGCTTTACTGTCTTCTGTCGTGGGGCCCGACGCTTGCCGTTGTGGTCGTAGCCCATGGAGACTACCAGGAGGTAGCTGTCCCCGCGTTTTCGTATGCTTGCCATAATTTTTGACTCCCTTCCTGTTGGCATCGATCCTGTTGAGGTTTATTTTGGCAAGCACAACATACTCCAAAGGGGTGGGGAAAGCTACTGAATTATTCGTGGGTTGCACCGATTCTACAGAACCAACAATCACGCCGTGGCAGTATTGGTGACACTGCCTCCGAAGAAGACACTCCGAGTGAATTGATTCGCTGCTTTCTGCTTGAGCTGCATCTGCGGGTGGCAGTAGGTGCGCTCCAGAAAACCGGTATCACCGTGACCAGCCAGCTCGGCGACTGTCTGCTTGTCCACTCCGTTGTGGAGCATGGTGGAGACAAAATAGTGCCGGAGAGTGTGCAGATGGTACTCCTTGGGGAACCCGTTTTCATCGTAAAGCCGCCGCAGGTATTTGGTGAAGGTGTCCGGGTGCATCAGCTCCCCGCGCTCGTTCGTGAAGAGGTAGTCGCTGAATGGGAAGCCTCCATTCAGGGCTTCCTGCCATTTGTCGTAGCAGTAGGATCGGAGAATGTTCATCATGTCCTCGCTCATGTAGATCGTCCGGGAACGGCCATTCTTGGTGGAGCCTTCCACAATGCCTTTGCCTGGAACCATGCTGCGGGAGCGGCTGATTGTCAGGATACCCTCGTAACCGTCCACAATGAAGTCTGACCACTTCAGAGCGCACAGCTCACCCCGGCGGCAGCCGGTATAGATTGCCAGGGCATAAAAGGTTTTGTAGGGATCGTCAATGTCTGCGATGATGTTCAGAAATTCCTCGGCTTCTTTGTCGGTAGGAATGGCCTGGGCTTTCTGTGCGGTATCCGGCAGGTCGATCATCCGGGCAGGATTTTTTTGTATGATCTCGTTCCGTTTGGCGTCACTCAGGACGGCGGAGACCACCGACAGATATTTTTGAACGGTGGCTTCCTGGAGCGGCTTGCCACGGAATGTCCGCTTGCGAAGCTCCACCAGCAGATTCTCCAGTGCGATTGGCCGCAGCCGGTTGAGTTTGATGCAGCCGATGTAGGGATACACCTTTTCCAGCGACCGGCGATAGAAGCCGAGGGTGCTGGGAGCGTATTTTGTTTGCCGCTCTAACCAGTGGGAGGAATATTCCTGGAAGGTCATTTCGCCGTCCTCGCAGTAGCCGGCCTTAATAATCCGTTCGAACTCCTCTGCCTCGTGCGCAACGTACTGCTGGATGCTACGGCTGTGAATACGGTCCGGAACCGTAATCGTTTTGGCCCTGCTGATTTTTCTGCCGTTAGGACGATAGCCGTTGCTGACGGTGATTTTGTATTTTCGTGTATTGATTTTCTTGATGCTTGCCATAAAATATCCTTTCTCAATAGCCCATCATACCTTGGCTCTGGCTATGGCTATCGTGACTTAACTTCTGTCCTTGCGCCAGTTTTTTCAACGCCTCCCGGCGGCGGAGCTTGCTGTCCGTCCAGACTGGCGGCGCAGGGAGCGGCGGCTGGTCTGCGTCCTGCTCTAACTGTTTTCCCAGCCAGAGTAGCCCTTGGCTGGCTTCTCCGATCCAACCAATCTCTGGCTCAGAATACTCACCCCGGAAGCCAACCATCTGCCGGTAGACGAATAGGGCTTCCATATTTTCTTTGAGGAACGTCTCATCGTGGAGACTGCTGTCCCGACACCTGCGGCCATTGGGACAGGTGAAGGTGATATGCTTCCGGGTATCCGTCCAGGTAACTTGGTATCCCTCGCGTTCCATGCCTTCGATAAATTCATCCGGGGTCCTGGCGTACTCCAGTACATCATTGATGGTCTGGATCAGATCCAGCTTCCAGCTGTCGGCATAGCGGCCAGCCTGATACTCGCCGGGCTTCATCCGTTTCATTTTGGACTGCTTCTCCGGTCGCTCCAGAATACTCAGTCCATGGGCCAGACAGATTTCATCGTTGGCCTGACGGTGAGCCAGCAGATCATCGGCGCTCTGGTGGAGCTTCTTTCCGTCTACATAGCTGACGCTGTTGACCACCAGATGGTTGTGGATGTGGCTGGTGTCCACGTGGGTGGCGATCACAACCTCGAAGCCTGGGAACTCCCGCTGGGCCAGCTCCAGCCCGATGGCGTTAGCCTCTGCCGGTGTGATGGGATCGTCCTCTGCGAAGGACTGGACGAAGTGGTAGAACTGCCGTCCATCGGTTTTTCTGAATTGCTGCTTAGTGGTGAGCATCTCGGTGTAGGCGGACTGGGGAACACAGTTGTGTCCGACCACCAGCTGAGCGTCGCCCCAGAGCGTCTTCTTTTTCTGAGACACGTAGTCCAGCGTCCCACGCATCGCACCGCCGCCCTGCCGCTTGCAGTTGATTGCCGTGAAGGTTGCCATCACCGCACCTCCCGTGCGAGGCGGTGGACCTGTTCGCAGAGGGCGGCGTAGCCGTCCGCCAAGTCATCTCCCCGCACGACAGTCAGCCGCTCCATGTTCGCCAGGACGGTCAGCTGATTGAGGTTCCGGCCCTGGGCCTTCAACTCTGCGAGGATTTTGTTTAATCCATCCACCCGAACGATCTTCTTCCCGAGGGCGCAGGTGGTCAGGTAGTCCGTGACAGTCATCCCGGCGTTGGCTGCCCGCTGTTCAATTTTTTGTTTATCCTCCGGCGTCATCCTGGCTGTGATGATCGCCGTTTTCTTTCTCTGCATATCGCTCCTTTCTCCCCTTCAGGGGCAGGGGGTGCCGGGGCTGTGCCCCGGCGAGTGCGGCACGGCGTATAGCCGGACGCGATGCTTGCCCCATCTAAAGATGGGCGTTTCCCTGTCCCGGCGGCCCCGTCCTTTTTTCCGAAACCGGCAGCTTCCGGCACTCTGGCCCACAAAGGCTCAACGTGGCCGATTTCTCCAGTTGCGGGTACTTCCCCGGCCCAGTCGGTGAACGCCGCACAAACGGCCTCACAGGGCTGGACAGGCGGGTCCGTGACGGCAGTGACGGACATGACAGGAAATTTCTCACCCATTTTTCCCGTCACTCCCGTCACTGCTGTCACAGGCATCGCATTCGATACATAGCAGACGAGTGTCCCTCGTCCGGTTCCCAGAAACGTGGATGCCGAGTTTATCCAGGCCGGAAGCGTGCTTTACAAGTTTCTTTGACAGCACACTTGGTACGATCATTTCCCCGGTTTCATGCTCCAGCAGCGTACTCAGTTCTGTGGCGGTTCCAGTGAAGGTATGCAGCCGTTTCAGAAATTCAGAGAGAAAAATAAGTTCTGGGTCTGTAGCTTCTTTCTCACTTTCGATTGGTTTTGATAACTCCCAAGTGCGCGTTTCTTTCCGAAAGCAAAGACCCAGCACCCGCGATTCAATGTCCCGGCCTGTGCAGTGAAGTTCCGCCTGGGGACTGTTTCGATCTTTCCGTGTCAGCACAAAATTAGAGTCCGCTGCACCGCTCAAGCCAGTTGTGCCGGAGATCATATTCATTGGATCATCGTCTTTCATCTTGCGCAGATGGTGGATCAGCAGGATCGCAATGTGGTGACTTTCGGCTAAATTTTTCAGCGAAGAGAGGTCACGATAATCACTGGCATAGGAATTTGAATCAGGAATAATGTTGCGGATTTTTTGCAGAGTGTCGATCACAATGAGGTTGGTATCTGTGTGCTCAGAGAGAAAAGATGAGATTTGATTCTCCAGTCCATCTCCGATGCTGCCGGACAGATTGGCAAAATGTAAGGTGTTCGGCGCATCGTCTGTGAGTTGGAATAGTCGGTTTTGGATGCGGGTATAGCTGTCTTCCAGACAGAGATAGAGGACAGTTCCGGCTGTTGTTGTCAGGCCCCATACCGGCTCACCCTTGGATACTTGGAAGCAGATCCAAAGTGCCAGCCAGGACTTGCCAACTTTTGGTGAGCCAGCAAGGATATGCAGTCCCTCCGGCAGCAATCCTTCCACGATGAATTTTGTTACGGGTAGCGGTGTGGATAACAAGGTGTCCGCGTCTATGGTTTGAAGTTGTTTCATAGAATCCCCCTTTTTGTTATTGACAGCAGCATATCGTGTGTGTTAGACTAGCGATAACATCCAATTCAAAATTATAGGTGTGTCGCTTTCGGCTTTATCGTAACACAGCTACACGCCCTTGTCAAGACACAATTCAAAAAATATATTGGATGTTCGGAGGGTTTGTTATGTGGATCTACAAAACACATTTCCTGGGGGACGGAGAGTTCTTTGAGTACGATACTTTCGGAGGTCAAGGTTCCAATGCTACGCAGATAGCTCTGCCCTATCTGGAGAGTCTATTGAGTTTTCTGGAGATGGATTGTGCGGAGTGGGAATCATTGATCCAGAAAGCTTGTGGGGGTTTAGAGCAATTTCTCGCTACGAAAGACGCCGCATATACCGACCAAATGATGCGGGTGCTGGGTGAATTGAGTGAGAAGCATGTTTATTTCAAGCTGCTGTATTTGCAGTGGTTCTGGCGCAAGTCCAACGGAAGCATAGACCCCGGAATGGCAGAAGAAATGCGCCAGCTTCCGGAACAGCTTTTGCTGTACCAGAAACAGGCGCAGAAGTTTGTGGAGAATATTCTGGATGTTGACCGGGTTGATAGAGACGTACAGAAAAATGTCCGGGCGAATTATGTTTTCGATCAGCCCCGAGATGCGGAACTATTTTGCTTCAAACCAATCCCAGCCAGCTTCGGACCAGTGGGCGAGGGCGACTGTGGTACGATTCTGTATCCGAATACCATCCGTGATTTGATTGATTTTTCTCTACGGAACTGCGTTGCGAAGAATATCCCGGTTCGCCGGTGCAGGAACTGCGGCAGATATTTTCCTATCATTGGCCGGATCACAGCGGAGTATTGCAGTCGGCCACAGTTGTCTGGAAAGCTCTGCCGGAATATTGCTCCGGTGCAGAAGTGGGCAAAGAACAGCAAGAAGGATCTGGTATTCAGCGAGTACCGCAGGGAGTATAAACGGCACTTCGCTTGGATCAAGGCTGGGAAGATCACGGAGGAAGAGTTTGCAGCTTGGGCAAAACAGGCCAAAGTGAAGAAGCACGAGTGCGATGCGGAGAAGATTTCTCTGAACGAGTTTAAGGCGTGGCTGAAAAATTCTTGAGTTTTGATGTGCTATGATAGATGAAAAATTGATATACGAGGTTCTCTCCATTGTTGAGGAAATACCGTCCGGGAGGGCTGCGACCTATGGGCAAATTGCCCGATTGATTGGCAGAGAGAAAAACCGGCTGGTGGGAAAGATTCTTCGTATCTCTCAGTAACAGCAATAGGTATGGTAGAATGATTTGTGTAAGCATTATTCGACTCAACACATCTACTGCATAAAAAAGTGCTTAAATTGCCTTGAATACAAAAGTTCCCATCAGAATAGCCGTATGCACAGTTTCAAATGTGAATAAGGCTATTCTGCTGGGAAATGCTAATAATAGGAGAATTTATGCGGTCTCCAGCAATATACCCTCCCGTATTGCTCTACCCAGCGAAGTCTAGCCATATCGATTTTCTATGGCTTTAAGATGTCTATAACCTTTCCTCGAATCAAAAAGGTCTTGTAATCCCTTTTACTAAATTCTTTAAACTTTGGATTGTCTGGTTTCAAATACTCTCCTCTTCCTCTTTTAATATACCGCTTACACATTGCTTCGCTACCAGTACTAACGATAGCGATATCATTATTAGATAATTCTGCTACGCTTTTTACAAGTACAATACTTCCATTAGGAATAGTAGGCTCCATACTTTCACCTGATATTGTCAATGCATAATCTGCTTCCTCATTTTCAGTTCGAAAGTCCTCATGTCCTATAGTTTCGTCAACAAAATCCCCATCACCTGCACATACAGCAAGATCATACAAAGGTATTACACGAATTATATTAGTGTCCATTTCAACGGAAGTTGCACTTATAGTTGTGGCCTCATCATGCACCTCATTATCATCCGGTTCATTATCATTTAATTCATGTGCTATGTTCCCAATTAACTCTTTCATCCAATTAAAAATATATGTACTGCTCTTCACGTTCGGTGCAGTTGAGTTGCTGATGTCAATGGCAGATGATCTATCCTTGTATATGCCATTGTAAAAATTCAGCGAGTCAAATTTTAGGGTGTTATCATTGATTTCAAACAAAATTTGATTATTCTCAGCAAGAACAAATTTCCCATCAAAATGTTTAAATTCTATTGACCTTTTCATATCTTTTCCACCTCTTTTGTATTGATTCCAACCCGCCATCAATATTATCAGCAACTATTTCCAATACACTATATTCGGGACACACATATTCCAATGCCCCGGATTGAATCTGGAGTTTCCCATTTTCCCTATGAATAAAAACCAAATTGTCAATATCAAGATTCACAATGAATTGGGGATTATGGGTAACAATAATTACCTGTCGATTTTCTCCCATGTTCTTAAAACAAGAGAGCAAATATGACTTTATTGCAGGCTGGGAAACATTATCTTCTGGCTGATCAATGATATATATGCCATCTTGAGTTGTCTCGTAGGATAAAATATCAAAATATATTTTGGCATCTAAACCAGTTGATAATTCCTCAGATTTATCCATACCCTGACAGATAATGGAATGCTTTGGCTTGAAATCCGGGTCGATTACCTGCTGCAAAGAGGTCTTAAAGAATTGTAAAACCGGTTCTCTGCCATCGTAGCGTAGCAAGATTTCTGAAAGCTCCCGCTCCGTAATAGTTTCCCAATTTATACTTTTCCCAGATTTTATAACGCTTTGAACGCGATCGATTATATAGTTTGTATTAATGGTATCAATGCTTAACTTCGAAATAAATTCATATTCATGAATTTGATTGCTGTTTGGTTCGATTCGTCTCTCTTCTATGCTTGGAGAATATGCTCCGAGATTTTTTCGTTGACGCTGTATTTCTACAATTCTTTGTGTCAATGCCATGGTATTATCAGAAAAAGTGGATATCTGCTTCTGAGCATCCGTGATACTCCTGTTATGTCTCGCTGATATTTTATCTATTACATTGGCAACTTTTTCAATTCTACTATTGTTATGTTCGATGCGCTGTATCACACTTTCATATTTTTTATAAATCATTTGCAAGGCATCTATATGAGCATTTAATGTATTTCGCTCATCTGCTTCAATCTTGTACGATAATAACTTTTGGTAGTTATTTAGAATTACGTCAATAGCATCTTTAATTTCACAAAAGTCATCGGTTTTACCTTTGCTACGGCGGAGATTCTTTTCAAATATGAGGCTCTCAGAACTATTCTCGATACAGGGGATTGTGAAGATGGACAATTTTTTTATTTCAGCGTCAAGCTTGAATTTCTTCTCCAAATAGTCAAACAGGCGATCGATTTCTGCATCTACTAATTGCCGATATATAGTCGAATTTATATCCTTTGGAAAATATTTTGATAAGAACTCAGAAGAATTTAATGTGTTTTCTTCAAATTTGCTACGAACTTCTCCCTGCATATCAAACGCAAATAATTGGGTTTGATCTATCTGCTTACTAATCTTCAGATTGTTTTTCTTTATATAGGCTTTATAGCCATTCTTGACTCCGTTTGGAAGCTTCTTTTCCCCTTTCTTTTCAAATCCTGTAATTGCATGCAAAATCATTGACTTTCCAATGGAATTATCACCAATAATGACGTTTATTCCTTTCGACAAAGGAATCGTTTCTTCCTGACTTCCAAAGGAAAGCCTAATTGCGTCCAAGGTAAACTTATCTACATTAAAAAAACTATCTACCCGCTTTAGCCTCAAATGATCAGTAACAGCCATGACTAATCCTTTGAATGTGGGTAAGCACTTGGCGTATGTATATGGAAATTCGGCAACTGTGTCGCTCTTATCTTCGCGGGGATAAACTGTCCAGTCATGGCAGTCAGTCCCAGTAACAAATCTAATTTCTTCCTCCAACCCACTGGTAACAAGATAGTTTTTGTTAATGATTTCATTTCTTCGGTTTTTAAACTCGTACGCTTCAAAATAGTCTGAATAAACAAGTTCGAGAAATTTATCGTTGCCAAGAGAGTTAGCATCATTTTTCCTTGTTGTAGCACTGGATAAGGTATTTTTCTGGTGTGCTATCAGTATAGTATCAACACTGATTTCTCTTAGAATCGCTAAAAAGGATTCTTCAGAGTAAGATCCGCATATATCAGGTCTCTTGGTTTTAAGTATGGTCTCAATATGTTGTACTTTACTTCCATCGCTATCGTCGAATATAGCTATGACATGTACAGTTTCTTCACCGCTTCTGCCAATGAAACGTACGGAAAACTCAACACCTGGGAGAACCTTTTGGATAGTTCCATCCGCTTGTTCTTCCTGCTTTAATGCAACATATAATTCATTAGAAAAAGCATCATGATCTGTAATTGCACAAATATTTACTGCGTTTTCGTTGAGCTTTTCGACTAAAATTGGGAGATTCTCTAAAGTGTTTTTTGCTACTTTCTTCCCATCTTTGGCAGATGAAAAATAAGAATGGATGTGCAGGTCAAGCTTAAGCCCATGTTCAACTACCTTTTGCATATTGCCCTCCGATAGTTATTGCTTTCGCAACTCTCGATAGATGATTTCCGCCAATGCGCTCATAATGGCGTTGTACTTATGCTGATCCTCAAACAGCGTGGTGTAGGTTTCCTGAGCCTCCATATAGCTGTCCTGGGCGGCGTCGCCAAATGCCTTTGGGAAAATGCTCTCCGTGAAAATCTGCGGGTCAGAGGTCTTTGCCATACTGGCCAGCTTCTTATTGGTTATCAGCTTGGCGTGGAGTGCATTCAGCAGCACCCGGTCGCCCTCGGTAAAGGCCCCCTTGTACTTCTCATTGATTTTCTCAATGATCTCGTCCAAAGGCTCCTTGGGGTCGTGTCCCGCCGCTCCCTTCTGCTTGGCCGCCTCGTAGACACCTTTTTCCTCCTGGAGCGTAATTGTCCCCTCAAAGGATTTTTGCAGCTTATAATACTCCAGCTTCAGCTTGCCCTCCAGATCAACCATATCCACCGCTTCTGCCGGGAGTAGGTTCAGCAGGTAGGAGCAGAACACGAATTCTTTATGAAGATCCTTATCGAACATTCTGACGATCTGAGAGATATAGCCGTACCACTTGACCAGGCTGCGGGCCTGCCGCCGGAACTGGTAGCGCTCGTCTGCTGTTTTCTGATTGTATCGATCCGCCACAGGCTTCAAAACGCTGGTCATCCGGCCTACGGCTTTTGAATCCTGTTTTCCACGTTTGAAATATTCCTTGGCAAATGCCTCAATATCTGTATCGGAGTAAATGCCAAAGCCCCGCAGTTCCTTCTGTGTCTGATAAATCAGATCCACATTCACTTCCTGCTGCAGCGTGGTCTCCTGGTAGAAGGGCTGGAACGCTGCCAGAATATCCTCCTGGGAATTCACGAAGTCCAGCACAAAGGTATCCTCTTTGCCGGGGCAAGTGCGGTTCAGCCGGGAGAGGGTCTGCACCGCCTTCACGCTTTTCAGCTTTTTGTCTACGATCATGGTGTGCAGCAGCGGCTCGTCAAAGCCGGTCTGATACTTCTCCGCCACAATCAGGACGTTGAAATTCTCGTGGAACTCCGCCTTGGTCTGGGTCTCAGCAATGTGGCTGCCGTCCCGGCGCACGTTCAGCTTGGGCTCGGTGTACTCCTCGTCACCATCCTGTACAGCGCCGGAGAAGGCAATCAGGATCTCCACATCGTCATATTTCTGGCTTTCGATATACCGCTTTACCTCGTGGAAATAGCGGACTGCCGCCAGCCGGGAGGAGGTGACCACCATCATCTTGCCTCGCCCGCCGATTTTGTGCCGGGTGGTCTCCCGGAACGTCTCCACGATGATCTGCGACTTTTGACTGATGTTGTAGGGGTGCAGCTCCTGATACCGGCGGATCACCTTCGCCGCGCGGCTGGCCGGGAGATCCGGATTGTCCGCCGTCGTCTTGGCGATCTTGAAGCAGGTCGCATAGGTCATGTAGTTCTGGAGCACGTCCAGGATGAATTTCTCCTCAATGGCCTGCCGCATACTGTAGATGTGGAAGGGATGGAAGCTGCCGTCCTCGTACTCTGTGCCGAACAGCTCCAGCGTCTTATCCTTTGGCGTGGCGGTGAAGGCGAAGAAGGACAGGTTCCTGTGCTTCCCCTGGACGATGATCTCCTGCATCAGCTTATCGTCCGGATCCAGCTCCTCCTCGGCCTTGCCCTCCAGTTCCGCGTATTCCCGCAGGGCCTCCTCCGTATCGGCCAGCGCCGTTTTCAGCTTCAGCGCCGCGCTGCCGGTCTGGGAGGAGTGGGCCTCGTCCACGATGATGGCAAAGCAGCGCCCGGCGGCCTTGTCCACCTCCTGGTAGATCACCGGGAACTTCTGCAGGGTGGTGACAATGATCCGCACCCCGGCGTTCAGAGCGTCCCGCAGATCCTTGGAGGTCTTATCCTCACCAATCGTCTCCACCGCGCCCAGCGTATGGTCAAACCCGGAGATGGTCTCCTGGAGCTGGGCGTCCAGCACAGTACGGTCGGTGACGACGACCACGCTGCTGAACACCGGCTTGTCAGCCTTATTGTGGAGCGACGCCAGGCGGTAGGCCGTCCAGGCGATGGAGTTGGATTTGCCAGAGCCTGCGCTGTGCTGGATCAGGTAGTTCCGTCCAGCGCCGTGTGCCGACACATCGGCCAGCAGCTTCCGCACAGCATCCAGCTGGTGATACCGGGGGAAGATCAGCGTTTTCTTTCTGACCAGCTTCTCAGAGCCGTCCGCCAGACGCCTCTTTTCCTCCTTGACCTGCAAGTGGATGAACTTTTGCAGAATATCCATCATGCTGTCCTTCTGGAAGACCTGCTCCCAGAGGTAGGCCGTGGGGTAGCCGTCCGGGTTTGGCGGATTGCCCTTGCCGCCGTCCTGCCCGGCTCCATTGGAGCCCTGGTTGAAGGGCAGGAAGTATGTATCCTTCCCGGCCAGCTTGGTGGCCATCCAGACTTCCAGGTGATCCACACAGAAATAGGCCAGAATGCGCTTGTTGAACTGGAAGCAGATTTCCCGCGGGTCACGGTCATACATCCACTGCCGCTTGGCGTTCTCCACGGTTTGGCCGGTGTACTGGTTTTTCAGCTCAAAGGCAAAGACCGGGATGCCGTTCACCGTCAGCACCATGTCCACGGACTTTTGGGTATCAGCGGAGTAGTACCACTGCCGGTAGCAGCAGATCACGTTCCGGGCGTATAGCTGGGCGGCG
>JAAZZJ010000009.1:21523-21761 GCA_014237695.1 Oscillospiraceae bacterium
AGCAGACACGGAACTTGACGCCCTTGTGCCTGAACCCGTGGCGGAGCACGGCAACGAGGCCATCGGCGTCACAGGCGGCGTTGAAGGCAAGGCAGAACTTCCGCACCGGGTTTACCTCATTCTGCCGCTCAAACCTGGCCCACTCCTTGGGCTGGGTAGCCTGAATGAAACCGATCAGAGTGGTGACATACAGGCCCAGCTCCGGGTCATAGGTATCGACGCCCTTGGCATAGCCGCC